>JAUXBK010000222.1 GCA_030619405.1 Sedimenticola sp.
CACTAGGAGCCTGTCCGAGAATAGAGAACCTACTGCGGGAAACCCATTTTGGCCAGATTTCCCGATTAAATTCGTTAAATATGTCCAATATTCGCCTCATTTAATCGAAAAATCTGACTCAAAATGGATTCCCCTCGCTACGGTTCCTATTCTGGGACAGGCTCCTAGAGTATTCCCCAATCATTACCGCCGGAAACCCGGATGTCGAAATCTTTCGAAACTATCGCCCTGGTCGGAAAGCACGGGGATGCCGCGCCGCAGGAGACCATCGCCAAACTGAGCCGATTCCTGGTCGAGCGGGGACACCAGGTATTGCTGGAGGATACCACCCACAGACGCTCCCCGGGACACGGCCTGCAGATCGCCACCCTGGAGGAGATCGGTGGCCAGTGTGACCTGGCGATCGTCGTGGGGGGGGATGGCACCCTGCTCCGCACGGCGCGCAGCCTGGCGGAATACGACGTACCGCTGCTGGGAATCAATCTGGGCCGCCTCGGCTTTCTGGTCGACGTCTCCCCGGACACCATGCTCACGACCCTGGGTGCGATCTTCTCCGGCCACTACGAAGAGGAGAATCGCTCGCTGCTGGTCGCCCGCATCGATGGCCAGATGGCCACCGCCCTCAACGATGTGGTGGTGCACAAGTGGAACAGCGCCCGGATGATCGAGTTCGAGACCTATATCGACGGCACCTTCGTAGATGTCCAGCGCTCGGACGGACTGATCATCTCCACCCCCACGGGCTCCACCGCCTATGCCCTCTCCGGTGGTGGCCCCCTGCTGCATCCCGATCTGGATGCCACCCTGCTGGTCCCTATCTGCCCCCATCGGCTCAGTAACCGCCCGATCGTCGTCAGCGGGCGGAGTATCATCGAGATCCGGGTGTGCGGCCACACCGAGCTGAGCCATGTGCGGGTGACCTGTGACGGCCAGACCTGTCTCTCGCTCGGTGAGAACCGGATCCGGGTCGAGAAATACGATCATCAGGTGCGCCTGATCCACCCCAGCGGGCACGACCACTTTGAGATACTGCGGGCAAAACTGGGATGGGGAGAGAACTCCCCACGCAAGCAGACCCGATGAACCAGCCCAGGGGGTACGGCCGGTCAGCACACGGTGAATCCCGGGCGACGGGCAGCAGGGGGTGAGCCTATGCTGATGCGCATACAGGTCAGGAATCTGGCCATCGTCACCAATCTGGAGTGCGACTTTCAACCAGGAATGACTGTACTCAGCGGCGAGACCGGTGCCGGCAAGTCGATCCTGATCGATGCCTTGGGACTGGTCCTGGGAGACCGGGCCGACAATGCCATGATCCAAACAGAGGCGGCACGGGCCGAGATCAGCGCCCTGTTCGACCTGGAAAGGTGCCCCCAGGCCCACCATTGGCTGGAATCGAACAGCCTCGATGAAGGAGACGAATGTATCCTCCGCCGGGTACTGGTACGCGATGGCAACTCCCGTGCCTTCATCAACGGCTCGCCGGTCCCGGCCCGTTCACTCCACGAGCTGGGTCAGCTGCTGGTGGATGTCCATGGGCAGCATGCCCATCAATCGCTGCTGCGCCGGAACCAGCAGCGGGAACTACTGGACGCCTATGCCGGGAACAGGAAGCTGTGTGAGCAGACAGCACGGCTGCATCGTGAGTGGCAGCAGGCGGCACAGCGGCTGGAGGAGATACGCAACGGTGCCCAAGAGCGGTTGGAGCGGGTGGACCTGCTGCAGTACCAGATCGAAGAGCTGACCCGGCTGGAGTTGGCTGAGGGTGAACTGCAGGCGCTGGAACAGGCGTTGCGCCGGCTCGCCAACGCGGGTGAACTGCAGCGGCAGTGCACACTGATCCTGACATCGCTGTATGACGATGAGGACTCAGTGCAGTCCACATTATCAATGTGCAACAGCGAGTTGCAGGATATACTGAACCTTGAACCTTCACTATCAGACTGCCAGGAGATGCTGGAGAGCGCCGAGATACAGATTGGTGAGTCGGTCATGGCGCTGCGCCAATACACCGAAACGCTCGAGCTCAACCCGCAACAACTGGAGCAGGTGGAGCAGCGGCTGGGGGTGATTCACGACCTGGCCCGCAAATACCGCTGCCGACCGGAACAGCTGGGTGCCCGCCTGACAGAGCTGGAGCAAGAACTGGAGCAACTCAACAATACCGATATCCAGCTGGCGGAACAGGAACAACGGACCTTTGCATTGGAGCAGGAGTACCGGGCCCAGGCCAACCGGTTGAGCAAAAAACGCCAGCAGGCCGCCACCCGGCTCAGCCGGGAGGTCAGCACCGGCATCCACACCCTGGGCATGCCGAACGGCAGCGTGGCGACTCGGCTGGAGCCGCTGGAGGATGGCAGCACATCCGCCAACGGCCTGGAACGGGTCGAGTTTCTGGTCAGCGCCAATCCGGGGCAGCCCTTGCGCCCGCTGGCGAAGGTCGCCTCCGGCGGGGAGCTGTCGCGCATCAGCCTCGCGATACAGGTTGCCACCATCAACTGCGGCCGCGTCCCCACCCTTATCTTCGATGAGGTGGATGTCGGTATCGGTGGCGGTATCGCAGAGATCGTTGGTCGCCTGCTGCGGCGCCTGGGCAAGGAGAGGCAGACACTCTGTGTCACCCACCTGCCCCAGGTGGCGGCCCAGGGACATCATCACCTGGTGATCAGCAAAGAGTCGGACGGAGAGCGGGTCGAAACCGGCATCCGCCAACTGGATGAAAGGCAGCGGGTGCAGGAGATCGCCCGCATGCTGGGGGGGGTAAAGATCACCCCCTCTACCTTGAACCATGCCCGAGAGATGCTTGAACTCTCCAAGGGACCGACCAGCCAGCCTGTCCGGGAATAGAGAACCTATGAGTATCCCCCCCGACGAACCCAAAGACGATGAGGTGGCGATGTTTCGCAGGGAGATGGCGGCCGCCACACGCCATCATCACGACAAAACAGAGCCATACCGGCGGCGACGGGCGCCGTTTCCCCTGCCGCCACGGCCGGAGATTACCGGCGAGCGGCCGGGAGATGACCTCAAAGATCTCAATATCGAGACACCCGAGGAGCTCGTGTTCGTGCGCCCCGGGGTGCAGAAGCGGCTGTTTCAGGAGCTGCGCCGGGGCCACCTGCCACCCCAGGAGAGCCTGGATCTGCACGGGCTCCGGGTGGCCGAAGCGCGCGCTGTGCTGGCGGACTTTCTCGCCTATGCCCGCCACCACCGGCTGCGGGTGGTCCACATCATCCACGGCAAGGGGTTCGGCTCCGAACACCGGCAGCCGGTGTTGAAGCAGAAGGTGAATCAGTGGCTGCAGCAGCGGGACGAGGTGCTGGCCTTCTGCGCTGCCCCCGGTTTCGATGGTGGGACCGGGGCAGCCTATGTCCTGTTGTCCCGGAAAGGTAACCAATAATCGTATGCGTTCACGGACAGAAAATGGCCACGGATTGACGCGGATTACACACGGATGTAGTTATGGCTTTAATCCACGAAGAACACTGGAGTGAAGGTCGGGCAGTTAGTCAGCTTCAGTGCTCAAAAAGTAGCGTTCAAAAAGTTTGTTTTATCAAAATCAATCCGTGTTTAATCCGCGTCAATCCGCGGCTAAATGTTTTTATGGCCCCGTGAACGGTTATCGATAATCAATGAGCTCTCGAAGCAGGGTGGTGGCAAAACACCCTTTGGGCAGCATGAACCCCAGATGCAGGGTCTCTCCCTCCCGGGACCACGCCAGCTCCGCCACTTGTGTTCGCAAGGCCCGACGCTCCAGCTTGAGTCCGAATGCCTCCAACCCCTGCCGCCACTCCTGCAGGGGCTCCAGCACGCTCGACTCCAGCGCCGCCGCCTCCCCGCCGGAACCCAGATCACCCTTTCCCCAGAGCGGCCCGGAGGGATGGAGGTCCATCTCCTGGAAACGACGCAGGGTCTCCTGGTCAAACAGCCGCTGAGAGAAACCGCTACGGCTCCCGGCAAAGATGACCCGTTCGCCTGGCAGCAACCGGTTCCAGCTGCCATCCTTCACCCGTTGGGCCAGCACCTGGTTGAACAACATGGCCCGGGCGGCAGAGAGATAGATTCCCCGCTGATGCCGTC
>JAUXBK010000026.1 GCA_030619405.1 Sedimenticola sp.
GGCCAGATTTCCCGATTAAATTCGTTAAATATGTCCAATATTCGCCTCATTTAATCGAAAAATCTGACTCAAAATGGCTTCCCCTCGCTACGACCGCCATGGATGGCGGAAGTGCCGGTTTTGCAGGAGCAACAAACCGGTCGGCTTCTATTCTCGGACAGGCTCCTAGGTGCCATTCAATGCAGGGAGCGGGGGATGGCAAGGGTGAACGGGGGGATAAGGGCATCGAAATGTTCTCCGTGCTCGGAGCGCATCTGGTAGCTGCCCCGCATGCTGCCGACCGGGGTTTCCAGGGCGGTGCCGCTGGTGTAGCGGAAGTCTTCACCCGGCTTGAGGAAGGGTTTCTGCCCGACCACACCCTCGCCGACCACCTCCTGCTCTTTGCCGTTGGCGTCGGTGATGACCCAGTGCCTTCCCAGCAGCCGCGCTGCTTCATCGCTGTCGTTGCGGATGGTGATGGTGTAAGAGAAGACGTAGTGGTTCTTATCGGGTACCGACTGAGACTCGATGTATGTGGTCTCGACATCGATATGGATCAGTTTGGTGTTCTCCAGAGACATGGGACAGGACAGATCGCTACAGAGTGCCGGCAAGGTAGCCCCTGTCATCGATAAAATCAAGCCTGCGCTTTCAACCCTAGGTTCAAGTTACGAATTAAACGGCCGATAGGACCGGTATGAGTGGGATTGCAGGTATTTTCATCCGTCGATGGGGTGTGCTTTTCCTGTCGTCGTTGCTCTCCCTGCCGGCGGTCGCTGCAGATCCGGCACAGCTGTTACTGATGGCGGTGAGTCAGGGCCGGGAACGGATGACCCAGGATCTGCTGGCCCAGGGGGCTGATCCCAATGCCAGGAACAGGGCAGGGCGCCCGGCCCTGGTGCTGGCGGCGTTCCATGACAACCAGCGAACACTACGGGCGCTGCTGGCGGCTGGTGCCGATGCCAACGCGACGGATGCGGTTGGCAACACCGCCCTGATGGAGGCGGCTGCCTTCGGGCACCTGAAGATCGTCACTGACCTGCTGTTATCGGGTGCCGATGCGAAATTGAAGAATCAGGCTGGATCGACGGCGCTTCAGCGTGCCCAACTGGGGGGGCGAAAGCCGGTCATAGAGCTGTTACAGGGGGTATCCAATGCAGAGAATGAATAATCACAGCCACAGAAAACCGGACATCATGCTGGTGCTGGTCGCCCTGGTGGGGCTGTCGCTGGCCGCGACCCTGACGCTGCAGCTGCACCTGCTGTAGGAAAGACCAGCTCCTCCGCCGCCTCGATGGCCGCCAGCAGGCTGCCGAGGCCGGCGTGGCCGGTGCCCGCCAGGTCGAGGGCGGTACCGTGGTCCACCGAGGTGCGGATGATGGGCAGGCCGAGGGTGATGTTCACCGCCTGGCCGAATCCAAGGTGTTTCAACACCGGCAGGCCCTGGTCGTGATACATGGCCAGCACGGCGTCGGCCTGTTCCAGATAGCGCGGGGTAAACAGGGTATCCGCCGGCAGTGGTCCCTGCAGCCTTATCCCCTCACTGCAAAGCTGCCCCAGCACCGGGGAGATAGTGTCGATCTCTTCGCGGCCCAGGTGCCCCCCTTCTCCGGCGTGGGGATTGAGACCGCAGACCAGAATCCTTGGCTCGGCTATCCCAAAGCGGTTGACCAGATCCCGGTGCAGGATGCGGATGACACGCCCCAGGGATGCCCGGGTGATGGCGGCACTGACCTGGGACAACGGCAGGTGCGTGGTGGCCAGGGCGACCCGCAGTCCGGGGCAGGCGAGCATCATGACCGGTGTGCCACCGGTCAGCCCGGCCAGGAACTCGGTGTGACCGGTAAAGGGCAGGCCTGCGTCATTGATGATGCCCTTGTGCACCGGCCCGGTGACCAGGGCCGAGAACTCCCCTGACAGACATCCCTCGGTGGCGCACCGCAGGGTTTCCAGCACGTATTCGGCATTGTCCGGATCCAGTTTGCCGGCTGTGGCAGGGTGGCTCAGCGGCACCGGCAGCACCGTGAGCCGGCCGGGCCCGGTGGCGGTCGGACGGGATGGGTCGTGGCTCTCCAGTTCCAGCGGCAGGCCGAGCCGTTGCGCCCTGGTAACGATCAGGGATGGATCGCAGATGGCGACCAGTTCACGCTTGCGCCGGGACTGGGCCAGCTGAACACAGAGGTCCGGGCCGATGCCGGCCGGCTCCCCGGGGGTCAGTGCAATGGGCTTTCGTTCGTCGCAATCTTTCACGGGACCAATAGATAGTCAGCCGCGGATAGACGCGGATCAAACAACAGCAATTCTAAATGTGGAAAAAAAATTACCACGAAGTGCACGAAGAAACATTTAACCTGTGTTTCATCCGCGTTAATCCGCGGCCATTTTTTTGTACGTGAATGCATACGGTTCATCAGCTGCTGTCACTGTCGCGGATCTCCACATAGGCCTCGTCCCGCAGTCGTCGCCGGTAGAGGAAGCTCTCTTCGGTGAACTTGCGGTTGGTGATAGCCTGCTTTGCTTCCGCCCGTTGTACTGTCTCGGTGCTGTCGTAGTCGCGGCGGTCGAGGAGCTGTATGATGTGCCAGCCGAAATCAGTGCGAAAAGGCTCGCTTATGCCTCCGTTCGGCAGTTTGTCCATCTCCTCCTCGAAACGTGGCACCGTATCATTCGGCGCGAGCCAGCCCAGGTCGCCGCCGTTGATGGCGGATGATTTGTCATCCGAGTTGGAGCGCGCCAGTGCCTCAAAATCATCACCGCCCAGAATCCTTTGTCGCAGCTGCTGCAGGCGCGTTCTGGCATCGTCTTCCGAGGTGACTTCATTGGTCTTGATCAGGATGTGCCGCACATGGGTCTGGTTGATGATGTGCTGTTCGCCCCCTTTGTAATCCTCGAGTTTGATGATGTGGTAACCACTGGGCGAACGCACCGGGTCGGCGATTTCCCCCTTTTCCAGATCCGCTACCGCATCCACCAGCAGGGTCGGCAGCTGATTGGCGGGGCGCCATCCCAGGTCACCTCCTTCCAGCGCCAGCTGGTCATCTGATTCGTTGATGGCGGCGGTGCGGAAGTCGAGGCCACCCCGGAGGCGCTCCACCAGCTGTGTCGCCTTGTCGTGGGCGGCGCTCCCCTGTTTCGTCGAGGCAACTTCGGGGGTTGCGATGAGGATGTGCAGCAGGTGATACTCGGAACGGCTTCCGCTGCTGGCTGCCTGTTTAGACAGGAATGTCTGTATCTCCTTGTCGCTGACCTGGATGCGACGCCGCACCTCTTGATCCATAAGGCGCTGGATGGTGATCTCGTCGCGCAGCTTGTCCCGGTAGTCGCGAAAGCTAATGCCACTCTCCTCCAGCGCCTGACGGAACTCGGTCAGGGGCATTCCATTGCGACGGGCGATGTTGCTGATGGTCTGGGCCAGCAGCTCCTCACTGGCCGAGATGCCAAGCTGGCTGGCGCGGACGAGCTGGAGTTTTTGCATGATCAGTTTCTCCAGCACCTGTTTCTGCAGTACCTCTCTCGATGGCAGCTGGCCTCCGCCCTCGCGTATCTGAGCGGCGATCGAACGGATCATATCGTCCACCTCACTCTGGACGATCACATCCTCGTCCACCACGGCCACAATGTGGTCGAGCGGTTCGATCTGGGCCGCGTGCAGGGGTGTGATGAGGGCGCTGAGCAGTGTCAGCAGGCATGCCAGCAGGCGTGCGCCGGTGTGGGAACGTCTGTATATCATATATGTCGCAGAAATCTCCGAGTCCGAGCCGTAACTGATCATGGGTATTTAGCCGCGGATTGACGCGGATAAAAGACGGATTGATCTGGTCATACAAGTCGCTTGAGCTATCCTGATTTGGGCGCCAATATTGATTAGCAGCCCGATGACCGTCTCAGCAGCCTTCAACTCATTGAGCAATTGTGCCTCGTCTTTGGGTCTATAAGCTATATCCGTGTCTGATCCGCGTTAATCCGCGGCTACTGTTTTGTTCGTGAACGCCTACTCCGAGCCTTTACTTTGCTTGGTACCCGAGGACGCCCTCCTCGAGGAAATCGTCGATCTTGCTGCCGATGCTGGTCAGCCCCTTGAGCTCGAGCTGCAACATCACAGAGTTGACCCGTTTTTGATCTCCGTCCGGGTCGGTCAGCAGCTGCCGGGCGATAAAGCGGCCGATCCAGCAGCAGGTCTCATACTCGAAACCGGCAAAGAACGACATGGTGTCGCTGTATTTCAACGAATAGTTCCAATAACCAACCGTGTGTAGCCGGGGGGTCAGCGGCCAGCGGCCGGAGATGTCGACTGTTTCAAACTCTGACTCATCGTAGCGATAGCTCAGGTTGACAATGCGCTGCTGCTTATCCAGATAGTGAAGCGATGCCGCGGCCTTTTCCATTTTGTCACGATGGGTATTGTACTGGACGGAACCCCGGGTGCGAAGATTGCCGCTCAGGCGGGCCGCTGCTTCCGCCACCCAGGCGGAGCTGTTGTCATCCTGCACCTTGTCCTCGGGTTCGAGCTGCACTTTCCGGTCCCGGAAGTAGAATATCTGACCGATGCTGCCCCGAAAGAGTTCTGCCCCGCTCTCCTGGTCCAGGGTGCGGGTGGTAAGGGCAGTGGTCAGCTGGTTGGCATCCCCCACCCGGTCGACGCCGCTGAAGCGGTTTTCCCGAAACAGGTTCGGCATGCTGACGTCCACGGTGGAGGTATCGAAGTCCGGCAGATCATCCTGATTCTTGTTGGGAACGTAGAGATAGAACAGGCGCGGCTCGAGGGTCTGCATCGCCCTGTTGCCGAACCAGCTCCCGGAGCGCTCGAATACCAGGCCACTGTCCAGGCTGAAGGTGGGCAGGGTGCGGTCCGGCGTCTCTTTCATCCCGGGTTCTTCATCGGTGAGGTGGTAGGCGGTGTACCGCACGCTGGCCTTGGGGGTGAAAAAGCCCCAGGGGCGGCGCAACGGCAGGCTGATGGCCGGCTCCAGGTCGATCCGGCTCCCCTCGACCATGTCGCGCGATGGCTGCTGGAAATAGACATACTCGGAACGCAGGTGATAGGTGAGTCCCAGCAACTGCCTGGGCAGTTTCGCCTGCAGCAGTATCTGCGGCAGGCGACTGTAAGGTTTGTCGCTGTTCTTTACCGACTCATCCACGGTCTGATAGTGCTGGAGCCGGCCCAGCAGACGCCAGCCGCTGCCGTTGTACTTGAGGTCTGCTCTCCGTTCCAGGTTTTTGGTGCTGCTCCAGATCAGGCTTTGGGAGAAGTCGTCCAGATAGTTTTTGTCCGAGACATAGTTGATATCGGTGTCGAACGACAGGTGACGGGCGGGATTCCCCGAGGCCTGCCAGGAGAGCCCCCCCCGGGTGCTGTTTTCATCGCCCCTCGCGTCGCGGTCATCCGGGACGATCTGGCCGAGGAAGGTCTGCCGGTGCCGTTCCCCCAGATAGCGGGCTTCGCCTTCGAGCATCAGGCCGCGCTTGCTCATGATGCGGGGTGTGATGGTGGCATCCGCCTGGGGTGCGATATTGAGGTAGTAAGGGACGGAAACCATGGTTCCGAGGATCTCGTTCTGACCGAACGAAGGTGCCAGGAACCCGGTCAGGCGGCGGTCGTCGATGGGGAAGCTGGCGTAAGGGGTGTACAGGAAAGGCACCCCCTGGAAGCTGAGGCTGGCGTTGCGGGCCACCCCTTTGCCGCTGGCCCGATCGATATCCAGTTTGTCCGCCCGCAGTACCCAGTCATCCTGTCCCGGGGGGCAGGTCGAGTAGTCGATGTCGGTGTAGTGTGAAAGATCATCGTTCTCGACCACGGCGGTCCCGGCATGCCCCCGGCCATTCCGGTCGGTCAACCGGTACTCTACGTCACGGGCATCGACCTGGCCGGTGGCGAGGTCGATATGGGCAGCGGGCGTGAGCAGTCGGATGCCCGGTTTTTCATAGTAGACGTTGCCCAGGGCGTCCAGCGTCTCTGCTGCCTTGTCATAGTTGACTTGGTCCGCCGCCAGCAGCTGTTTGTCGCTGCGCACCTCCACTCTGCCGGTAAAAACCGCTGTTCTATCCGCCTGCAGGAACTCCGTGTCGTCTGCATCGATGACCATCGTACCTGCCGGCGCCGGTTCGAATGAGAGCGGTGCAGGGGTGGTGGGTATACCGCACTGACGCCACTCGAGTCCGCGATCCAGGCGGCTGCTCTCCGCGCTGCTCTCTGTTGCTGCCGCCGGGCTGCGGCCCTCTTCGGGGGCGCCCTCTTCCGCTTCCGGTGTTGCCTTCTGCTCCGGCGCTGGCTCCGGCTCCGGCTCCGGCTCCGGCTCCGGCTCCGGCTCCGGCTCCGAAGGCGTGGGTAGCGGTGGGGACTCTGATTTAGACGCAGGCTGGGGTGTGGGCTCGGGTCCTGGCGCTGCTGCAGTCGGTGCGGATGGGGTTGTCTCCTGTTGTGGCGGTGCCGCTCCGCCACCGCTCGCAAGCGGTGTAGCGATGGTGAGGGTGGTGGTCCCGGGATGGGGTCTGGCTACCGCAGGGCGTGCCGGTGGAGGCGTGGCAGCGGGCAGGATCACGCCCAGGGTCAGGTCCGACCGGTCGGGTCTCCTGTCTGTTTCGGGTGTCGCTGCAGCGCTGCTCTCTGCTGGCGGTGTCGCTGCTGAGTCAGACCGCAGGAATTTTTCAGCCTGGGTCTGGTCCTGTTGTTCCCTGCTGTCGGCCGCCAGCCCGCCCCTGGTGTCTGAATCTGCATCCGTGGTCGCTGCGGCGGTTTCACTGCACTCCCAGCCGCCACCAGGGCCGGGTCTGCACTCCCACTGGGGGGTCGACCGGGCGGTGCCGGTCAGCAACAATCCCGTGACTATCAGGGAGAGGGCCCTGATACTTCCGGGCACGGCACTGCTCGGCATGCTCTGTTTGTGCAAGGAATACATTGGGTCCTGGCGAGCTCTCAACGAGTCATGAATTTGAACATAACAGCTATTCGTAATCGCCTTTCGGACTTCACCACGAAGAGCACCTGGGACACGAAGAAAAACAGTAGCCGGACACGGGATCCATAGGCATTTAGCCGCAGATTAACGCGGATAAAACGCGGATTGAATTGATAACACAAGCCTCTTGTGTGTATCAAAGCCATAACAATATCCGTGTTTGATCCGCGTCAATCCGCGGCCAATTTTTTAGTTCGTGACCTTCGTCTCCTTCATGGTTGAATCCTGCAGCCGGGATCGGTGTTTACCGATAGGGTTGGCAGGTGCCGCATAAAATCGCATAGAATCGCTCCTTCTTCAATGATCTGTGACGGGTGAACGGGAATGGCGGAGCGTCTGGGTGCGTTGCGGGGCTGGTTGCGCGATGAGGTGGGGCTGGAAGGCTTCGAGCTGGAGCCGGCCTCCGGTGACGCCAGTTTCCGGCGCTACTTCCGGGTCACCCTGCCGGATGGCACCACGGCCATGGCCATGGATGCGCCGCCGGAACAGGAGGTCAGCGCCTCCTTCGTGGCGTTGGACCGGCAACTGGCCCGGCTCGGGCTGCATGTGCCGGCGCTGCGGGCAGAGCAACTGGAGCAGGGGTTTCTGCTGCTGGAGGACCTGGGCAGCCGCCACTATCTGGATGCCTTGAACGACCAGTCGGCGGACCGGCTTTACGGCGATGCCCTGGGGGCGCTGGTGACGGTGCAGGCCCTGGGCCCCCGGGATGGACTGCCCCCCTATGACCGGGCCCTGCTGCTGCAGGAGATGGCGCTGTTCCGGGCGTGGTTGGTCGGCCGCCACCTGGGGCTGGAACTTACCACCGAAGAGCACCGGATGCTGGATGAGGTGTTCGAGTTGCTGGTGGGGAATGCTCTGGAGCAGCCCCGGGTCTGTGTGCTGCGGGATTTTCACTCCCGCAACTTGATGGTCACCGCCACTCACAACCCGGGGATACTGGATTTTCAGGATGCGGTGATCGGCCCGGTCACCTACGATCTGGTCTCCCTGTTGAAGGATTGTTACATCCGCTGGCCCCGGGAACGGGTGGAGGCCTGGGTCGCCGGCTATTTCCAGCTGGCGCTGCAGAGCGGGGTGTTGCCGGAGCAGCACGAGCGACAGTTTCTGCGCTGGTTCGACCTGATGGGGGTGCAGCGCCACTTGAAGGCGGCGGGGATATTCGCCCGGCTGAAGGTGCGGGACGGGAAGGGGGGGTATCTGGGGGATATTCCGCGGACGTTGGGGTATGTGGTGGAGATGGGCCGGCTCTATCCGGAGCTGGCGGCGTTGGGGGCGTTGTGTGAGAAGATCGTTGATGACTGTTCAGGGCAGTAGGGCGCAATAGCGCAACGTATTGCGCCGATCGCGGGCTCATCCGGTGCAATACGCCTGCGGCTATTGCACCCTACGGGCTGGCGGGATTAGGTGCGGTAGTGAGCGGCAAGGTGGTGGAAAGGGGGGAGGATTGAGAGGAAAAAGCGGACAGGATTAACAGGATTTTCAGGATTGACGGGATTAATTTGTTGTATGTGTTCACGAACAAAAAATGGCCGCGGATTGACACGGATCAGACACGGATGTTGTTGTAGCTTAGATACACGAAGGCATTACGGAAAGTGATCGTTGAATCGGATGTTGTAAAAGTTGTAGGCTGGATAAGCGAAGCGCATCCGGCATTGACGCTCATCGATCCAGCTGTTTCGCCGGATGCGCTTCGCTTATCCGGCCTACCCGGTTTAGTTTGTTGGTTTTTTACATAATTTTAGAATTGCTGCGCCGCACCATGGGAGCTGTAGCAAACGGGGATTGTCTGTTAAAGTTAAGCACTGGGGAGCCGATCTCCTGGGGAGGGGTGGAGGGTTCCGGGGCCGTCGGCTTACTGTCAATGTTTTTTACACATCCGGTTGTTTTTTCAGGGATTGAGAATCGGGTGCAGGTCAATGGATTGATCGGGATCGATTTTTTATAACTGGAACAAAAATTGCTTATTATTTCCTAATGCAGAGATACTACAAAATTTTAGAGGGCCACCATGTCTAAAGGTAAGCACGATACACCGCAGGACGGTGCCGAGGAGAAGGTAGAATCCCGTATCGAATCCGTCCGCGAAGCGGCGGGAACGGTCAGTGAAGTGTCGGAGAGCCGGCGGAGATTTACCAAGGCGGGCCTGCTGGTGCCGCCGGTTTTGATGTCGGTGGCGTCGCGGCCTGTTTTGGGAGGAGGGGTAAATTGCCTCTCGAATGCGCTGTCAGGAAATCTCTCAAATCCTGATCGCGGGCTGTGCAAGAATGACTATTATGTGGACTGGACGGACGCAGATAATTGGTCGACAAATTGGCCACAAGGAACTGTTATGGGATGTGATGATTTGGGAGACATATCCCCTAAGCCGGATTCACTCAACGGTGACGGTGAAAATTTTCCCGCAGGGTGTGCTCAATGTCAGTCTGGCAACAGTGGAAACTGGAATGAACAATTTTGTAGTGATGGAACTCCCTTCAATGCCGTTTTCTGCACAAGTGGTGAAGGACGGTCAATGTATCGCATCCTGTGCCAGGAACCCGATTCCGATGAAGCGGCGTGTGTCAAGGCGCTTTTATACGCTTTAACCTATGCCGACTATCCACTCCGTCCTATGCAGGTGCAAGATTTGTGTGCTGGGTTACATGATAATTTTTTATCGCATCGCGGTGGTTTAAGAACCTACTTAGAGGGAACATGGGGTTTTCAGTAAGTCATCAGGAGACACTGTTTCGGGTTTCACCGGTGATTTTTTTCTCCGTGGGGGCAGTCACCCCTTATCAGCGTCAGCGATGATTTTTCGCAGTCCCTTGGGTATCTCAATCTCACCATTTCCCTCCTTCACCACCGCCTTATGCACAAGATGCGGAATCAGCAGCCGCAATGGCATCCGCAAGTAGTGTGACCTGACATAGAGCATCCAGCGGGCGATCGAAGTCGAAAGCGTGTTGCAGGAGGTGTGGGCCGGCTGCAGCGCTTCCAGAAAAAGAAAATCCATCAACCTGCCCAACAGCCACCCCGGGCCCCAGGCGGATGCCGTTTCAGCGGTTTCCGCCGGGATGGCCCTCTGTAGCACCCGCTCCACGTATCTCAACCCATAATAGAGCGGCCGGCCGAGCTCCAGCAGCTCGGCGCGCTCGGTCAACCGCGCCCAGAACGCCTTCCCGGTTCCAAAATGGTTGAGCAGGATCTCCATGTCGACCAGGTCCCGCAGGCCGTTCTCCAGCTCCCCGTCGTGGAACAGGTGGGTCATGCTGTGCAGCAGCATATCCTCCGGGGCGAGCCAGTAGATATCCTCGTTGGCCGGGTCGGCCACCGCATTCGCGATCAGTTTCCCGGGGTCGGGGTGGAGGCGGGCGGTCAGCGGCAGGATCGAGTGGTGCACATCCAGCACCGTCTGTCGCTGTATATGCTGCAGGGGGGGCAGTTCGTGCATCCAGCGGCGGTAGTAGCGCTGGTCGTAGGCGTTGTTGTGGGTGCTTCGCCAGCCCCACCGTCGCAGCCTGGCCTCCACCTCCTTCAGCGCGGAACGGGGCACCAGGATGTCGATATCGTGGAACAGCCGGCCGTCGCTGTTGGGGAGGCCCGCCAGCACGTAGGCGGCGCCCTTCAGCACCACGATGGGGACGGCCAGGTCGTACAGGGCCTGTTGCAGCAGGCTCACCTCCCAGCGGATGGCCCTGTTCTGGCGTTTGACGATGAGCCGGGCCGAGCGAAGATGCTGGGCCACGCTGTGCGGAATCTCCGTCTGTGCCGGATGTTGCGCCAGCCGCACCCCGAGCTGTGCCAGCAGGTTGGCCGCCCGGGCCTGGCGCAGCAGAAGATCCCACTCCGCTGCTGAGTAGTGGCCCGCAGCGGCAGGGTCAAACAGGGTATCGGTCAGCAGGCAGCGCTCTTTCATGGGGTGTCTGTCGGGTTATAGGATCGGCGTGTGATTTCAGACTTCGCCTTTTCCGTTCAAAATTGTTTCGATAAATGGACAGGATTTACAGGATTACTCCTACTTTGTCAGATTTATAATCAAGCACCTGGTCACTGCTCAAGCCGGCTAATCTGACAAAGCAGAATTACATAGACCTGTAAATCCTGTTAATCCTGTCTGTCTTTGAAGCCGGGCGGTCTGCTGCCTAACCCGGGTAGTGCTCGGCGCCGTGGAAGTTACAGTAGCGCGTCGATCTCGGCAATGGCCGAATCGAGTTGCGAATAGCGGAGGTCGAAGGCCGGGCATCTCGAGACCAGCCTCTCCACGGTTCTGAATCCCTCCCTTCCCAGGATGTGGTAGTTGAAGCTCTGCTCCGCGATCCTGACCAGGGCACGGGTTTTTTCTACTTTATCGAGTTGAGAGTCGGCCGCTGCTGAGTAGGTTGGAAATATAATGTAACCGGGCCGGGTATCTCTATCGGCATGAACGATACTGTCAGCCGGGGGACGCATGTGCGCCACCGTCCCTTTGATCGTGTCAGTGACGGGTGGGCCAACCAGCGTCTCGTCACCATAGTTTTTCATGATGGCGATGGATTCATTCTTCAGGCCGATGGGGCGGGGTACGGGCGTAATGCTCAGATCTCCGGGATCGATCAATGCCATCTCGTCCGACAGCAACTGCCAACCCCGGCTGACCAGTGCCGCGCACAAGGTGCTCTTGCCGGCCCCGGGTTCGCCGGGAAAGATGATCGCCTGCCCGTTTTTGGCCACCACCGCCGCGTGGGTAATGAGGAACTGGTGTGAGGTGGTGGCGATACACCAGTTCAAACCCCATTCGAACATGGCGAAGGCCTGATCTTCGGGTAGAGGCTTGAAAGGTTTGAAACCGTCAAAGGAGAATATCGCCTGGGGGCGCACCCAGTGCCGGAGGCCGGCCGGGTTGTTGATCTGGATGTGAAAATCCACAAACGCATCTGCCTCTATCCTGGGGTAGTCACCATAGAAGAAGGCGATCTGTTCGGCGACCCTTCTCAATCGTGACCGCAGACTGACAGCGAACGGGCCGATCTGAAGCCGCAGCCCATTGCTGCGCAACAGGCGGGCAATCTCACCCGGCTTGAGATCGAGGGGTTTCACGAAGCGTAAATGTTCACAGGAGTTCGAAGCTGGTGGGTTATCGATCGATCACACTCTATAAATCAGACAGGATTAACAAGATTTTTCAGGATTGACAGGTTTTTTATATATACACTGCATTTTCTACACAATGTGTTATATGGTTCTAACCCTTAACTCTATCCTGTTAATCTTGGGAAATCCTGTTAATCCTGTCCAAAATAAAATACGGCCGGAATCAAACCTGCTCTTTGACCCATGTGAGCGGCTACTGCGAAGCCGAGGAGAGGAGCAGACCCTTCTGTTCGAAGGTATGCAGGCTCACGCTTATTGCGCTCAGCAGTTCTTCATCTACGGGCAAGTCAAAATATCGGACCGTTCGTTGGGCGAGTTTTTCTTCCGATATATCCTCGCTGCAAATGGTCTTCAACAGATAGGCGCCTAACGGGTTCAGCAGGAGCGTTTCTCCTGATCCTCGATGAAAGAAAACAGATGCCTCTTCATCCTCCCACTCTGCCCAAAGAAAGGAATCGGGAAAATTGGCCTTCCAGGTGATGTTGGATTCAGCTGTCATGGATATGGATCGATGAGGGGTATCTTCTCAATAAGTTCAGGCAAGAATCTAAAACGTAGGGTGTATCAAGCGGAGCGGATACACCATGCTACGGAGCGTTGGTGGATCCGTCGCTGCGCTCCTTGATCCACCCTACCCGTTTGCTCCGGGTTATTGAGAAGTTATGATGAGAGGGCATCGTCTGCCGGTGATTATATCAGTCCAAGGCGTTAATTCCCCAGACCCGCTTCGCATATTCGGATACCGTCCGGTCACTGGAGAAGAAGCCCATACGCGCCGTATTGATCACCGCGCTGCGGAACCAGGCCTCCGGGTCGCGGTAGAGGCGGTCGGCCCGGGCGTCGCACGCCAGGTAGGCGCGGTAGTCGGCCAGCACCATGAAGGGGTCGCCGGCATAGAGCAGGCTCTCCACGATGGCGCGGTAGCGCTCCGGCTCCCCGGGTGAGAAGCGGCCGGCGCCGATCTGGTCGAGCGCCCGTTTCAGTTCCGGGTCGGCTGCATAGATGCCATAGGGATCATACCCCCGGCGCCTGGTCTTGGCCACCTGGTCGGTGGTGAGGCCGAAGGTGAAGATGTTCTCGGCCCCCACCTGGTCGTGTATCTCGATGTTGGCGCCATCCAGGGTGCCCATGGTGATGGCGCCGTTGAGGGCCAGCTTCATGTTGCCGGTGCCGGAGGCCTCCATGCCGGCGGTGGAGATCTGCTGGGAGAGATCGGCGGCGGGGATGATGTCGCCGGCGGTGGAGACGTCGTAGTTGGGGATGAACAGCAGCTTCAGGCGCCCTTTGACCACCGGGTCGCTGTCGATGGCGCAGGCCACGTCGTTGATCAGGCGGATGATCAGCTTGGCCATGGCATAACCCGGCGCCGCTTTGCCGCCGATCAGGATGGTGCGGGGAACCAGTTCGCGCCCCGGGTCGTCGTTGAGGCGGTTGTAGAGGGTCACCACCCGCAGCAGGTTCAGCAGTTGACGCTTGTATTCGTGAATGCGCTTCACCTGCACGTCGAACAGGCTGTCGGGGTCGATGGTGGTGCCCAGGAAGCGCTGGATCAGACGGGCCAGGCGGACCTTGTTGGCGTGTTTGGCGGCGGCGAATCCCGCTCTGAATCGGGCATCATCCGCCAGCGGCAGCAGTCGTTCCAACTGCTGCAGGTCATCGATCCAGCCGCTGCCGATGGCATCGCAGATCAGAGTGCTGAGTGCCGGGTTGGACTGGTGCAGCCAGCGCCGGGGGGTTATGCCGTTGGTGATATTGATGATTTTGCCCGGGTAGAGGCGGTGGAAGTCGGCGAAGGTCTCCTGCTTCAGCAGTTGGGTGTGGAGGGCGGAGACGCCGTTCACCTTGTGGCTGCCGACGATGGCCAGATGGGCCATGCGCACCCGCCGGCCGTTGCTCTCCTCGATGATGGAGAGGCGCCGGAGCAGGTCCTGGTCCCCCGGGTACCGGTTGTTCACCTGTGCCAGAAACCGGCGGTTGATTTCGTAGATGATCTGCATGTGCCGTGGCAGCAGCCCCTCGATCAGCTTCAGGGGCCAGCTCTCCAGCGCCTCCGGCAGCAGGGTGTGATTGGTGTAGCTGAAGGTGCGGACGGTGATGTCCCAGGCCGGCTGCCACTCCAGCCGGTGCCGGTCCATGAGGATGCGCATCAATTCCGGGATGGCGATGGCCGGGTGGGTATCGTTCAGCTGGATGGCCACTTTCTCCGGCAGTTGTCTCAGATCGCTGTGGTGCTGCAGGAAGCGGCGTACGATATCCTGCAGCGAGGCGCTGACGAAGAAGTACTGCTGGCGCAGCCGCAGCTCCTGATTCTCCTGATTCCGGTCGTCCGGGTAGAGCACCTTGGAGAGGTTCTCCGACCGGGTCTTCCGCTCTACCGCCTTGACGTAGTTGCCCTGGTTGAAACAGCCCAGATCGAACTCGCTGCTGGCCCGGGCGGACCAGAGCCGGAGGTTGTTGACGGTCTCGGTGTGGTAGCCTGGGATCGGGGTATCGAAGGCCATGGCCATCACTTCATCCCCACCGCTCCACTGGTGCCTCAGCCCGCCGCTTTCATCCGTGGAAACCTGAACCTGCCCGCCAAAACGGATCGAGTACTTCACCTCCGGGCGGGCAAACTCCCAGGGATTTCCCGCCGCCAGCCAGTTTTCCGGCTGCTCCCGCTGCTGCCCGTCCTCGATCTGCTGGCGGAACATGCCGTACTCATAACGGATCCCATAACCGGTGCCGGGCAGGTCCAGGGTGGCAATGGAGTCCAGGATACAGGCGGCCAGGCGCCCCAGGCCCCCGTTGCCCAGGGCGGCATCGTGCTCGAGCGTCTGCATCGCCTCCAGGTCGAGTCCCAAGGCCTTCAGTGCCTGTGCCGTGTGATCACGAAAGCCGATATTGAGCAGGGCGTTGTTCAGGCTGCGGCCGATGAGGAACTCCAGGGAGAGATAGTAGACCCGCTTGCAGTCACGGCGGGCGTAGTTGCGATGGGTCTCCATCCAGCGCTCGATCAACCGGTCCCGTACCGCGTAAGAGAGGGCCCGCAGCCAGTCGTGGTCGACCGCGGTAAAAGGGTCTTTGCCGATGGAGTAGACCAGTCGGTTGTTGATGGCGCGCTGGATCTCTTCCGGGTCTGTGCTCAGATAGCCGTGGTCGTCTCTGTTGGGGTCGAATGCGCTCATTGCTCTGCCCGGCAGCTGGGATCACCGGCTGCATAGGAGGTATCTTAAAAATCGTCTCTGGAATTAGCGGCAGAGCGCAGAAAAATATGAGGCGGGCAGGCGTCGGAAGTCAGAATTATAGAATTACTACCTAGATCCTGCAAGTGATCGTGCTTACAGAGCAGCAATTCTCAATATGGAAACAGAGTGCACATATCTAACCACAGTTTTCACCACGAAGGACACGAAGAGCACGAAGAATTCTTATTTTTAAATGTTTCTTCGTGTTCTTCGTGGTGATTCTTTTCCCATATTTAGAATTGCTGGCTTACAGAGTGCAAGATATTGATTCGTAGAGCTAATTTGCGACCGAGTGGAATCCTTATTGTGATTTCCAAGGGAGCAAATATCGCTATACGGATCAAGAGCTCGTGCTATGTGAGTGTGAGCACTTGCAGGATCTAGGTGCTAGTTCCCAATGACCGCTTTGTTCTTCTCCGTGTCTCCGTGTGAGGCAATTCTTTCGTTCCGAGTTATGGGTAGTGGCATGGGCTCACCCCGATTGCTCCCTGGTGATAGCGCGATAACCGATATCGGTGCGGTAGTAGACCCCTTCCCAGCTGATCTGCCGGGCCAGCTGGTAAGCACGCGCCTGGGCCTCGGCCACACTGTCGCCCAGGGCCGTAGCGCAGAGTACCCGCCCGCCCGCTGTGACCACAGTTCCATCCTGCAGTGCGGTGCCGGCGTGGAACAGTTTGAGGTCCGGGCTCTCCTGCTCCGGCAGGCCATGGATGACATCCCCCTTGCGGTAATCGCCGGGGTAGCCGCCGGCCGCCATCACCACACCCAGTGCGGCCCGTGGGTCCCACTCTGCCCGTTCCTGCTCCAGCCGGCCCGCGATCGCGGCCAGACAGTGGGCCACCAGGTCAGAGCGCATGCGCAGCACGATGGGCTGGGTCTCCGGGTCTCCGAAGCGGCAGTTGTACTCGAGAACCCGGGGTATTCCGTCGCTGTCGATCATCACCCCGGCATAGAGAAAACCGGTGTAGGTGAGGCCCTCACTGGCCATGCCTTCGATCGTGGGGCGGATCACCAGGTTCATGATTCTTTGATGTATCTCTTCCGTTACCACCGGTGCCGGCGAGTAGGCGCCCATGCCGCCGGTATTGGGTCCGCGGTCGCCATCGTCCCTCGCCTTGTGGTCCTGTGAACTGGCCATGGGCAGGATGTGGCGGCCGGCGGCCATGACGATGAAACTCGCCTCTTCCCCGGTCAGAAACTCCTCGATCACCACCTGGCTGCCTGCTTCACCGAAGCGGTTGCCGGAGAGCATGGCCCTGACGGTCGATTCTGCTGTCTGCATATCATGGGCAATGATGACGCCCTTGCCGGCGGCGAGGCCATCCGCCTTGATGACGATGGGGACCCCTGTCTGCTGCAGATAGGCCAGCGCCGGCCCCACCTCGCTGAAGGTGGCGTAGGCGGCGGTGGGTATCTGGTGGCGCTGGAGAAACGCCTTGGTGAAGGCCTTCGAGCCCTCCAGCTGGGCCGCCCCCCGGCTGGGACCGAAGCATTTCAGTCCAGCGGCGGTGAAACGGTCGACGATACCGGCGACCAGCGGTGCCTCCGGGCCGACGATGGTCAGGCCGATCTGTTTCTGCAGGGCAGCGGCCAGCAGCCCATCGATGTCGTCGGCAGCGATCTCCAGGTTCTCCAGCTTCGGTTCGAGTGCCGTGCCGGCGTTGCCCGGGGCTACGTATACCTGCTCTGCCAGGGGTGACTGAGCCGCCTTCCAGGCCAGTGCATGTTCACGCCCGCCACCGCCAATGATCAGTATGTTCATATCGCCATCGTCCGCTATCGGTTGTCAGGTAAAAGGTGTGTATGGCACAAAACCGCGAAAGTGCAAGCTAAACTGGCTCCTACCAGTAATTCTCAATGTGGCAGCAGAGTGCCGGCATCGCATCAAGGTTTTCACCACGAAGGAGACGAAGAGCACGAAGAATTCTTGTTTTCAAATGTTTCTTCGTGCACTTCGTGGTGATTTTTTGTCTACATTCAGACATCACCATTTCCACTCAAAATCATCTCCATAATTAGACAGGATTAACATGATTTTCAGGA
>JAUXBK010000019.1 GCA_030619405.1 Sedimenticola sp.
AGTATCTGATTCAAGGGTTTCATGAGCGCCCCTCCCGATTCCTGCGCAAGCCGTCATAGTCCGAGTCGTTCTCAAATTTAGCACACTCGGGGAACAGTACCGGACCCCGTTTCTCCATCGGCATTTCTGCCAGGGTCAGCGCCCGCCGCAGGTTGCTGATGTGCTCGATGGAGACCTTTTTTGGTCCCCGCTGATGGCTCTTCTCCGCCGCGTGAGCGCCGGCACGACGGCCGAAACTGATGATCTCCAGCAGGGCATTGCCCATGATCCGGTTCTTGCCGTGGATACCACCGCTCACCTCGCCCACACAGTAGAGTCGTGGCACGCTGGAGAGGCCGTTCTCATCGACCACCACCCCGCCGTTCTGATAGTGCAGGGTAGGATAGATCAGCAGCGGCTGGTGGTACAGGTCGATGCCACTCCTCTTGCCCAGTTGGATCAGCTTGGGAAAACGCGCATCGAGGCTACCGGGATTGCGCAACTCCAGGCCCGGGGTATCGAGCCAGACCCCCCGGATCCCTTCTCCCGCATCCACCCCACGCCCCTCGGCACACTCCCGCAGGATGGCGGAGGAGACGTGGTCACGGGTCTCGAGTTCATCCACGAAACGATCGCCCAGGCCGTTCAATAGATAGGCACCGGCGGAGCGGACCCCCTCGGTGATCAGGGTGCCGGCCAAGTGCTGCGGATAAGCCAGACCGGAGGGGTGGTACTGAAACGAGTCCAGGTCCCGCAGACTGGCCCCCAGGCGGTAGGCCAGCACCAGGCCGTCGCCGGTGGCCCCGAAGTGGTTGGAGGTGGGAAAACCGTTGATGTGCATACGCCCGATACCCCCGGTCGCGATAATCACCGCCTTCGCCTTGACCAGGGTGTAACTGCAATCCTTCAGCGAGGAGATGACCGCACCGCCACAGTGCCCCGCCTCGTTGGAGAGCAGCTCCACCGCCGGGCTGTAGTCCAGCACCTCGATATTGGTGTTGGTCACCGACTCCCGCAGCACCCGCATCATCTCCAGACCGGTATAGTCCCGGTAGTAGGCGATCCGGTTGGCGCTGGTGCCGCCGGCACGACGCAGCAGGATGTCCCCGTACTTGTCCAGGTCGAACTGCATCCCCTGCTGTATCAGCCAGCGGATCACGTCCGGGCCATCCGCCACCATGCGGGCAACCAGCCGCCGGTCGGCGTGGTAGTGGCCGGCCCGCAGCGTATCGTCCAAGTGCATCTGGGGGGTATCGTCCCTTTCGATGGAGGCCTGGATTCCCCCCTCGGCCATCACCGTGTTACTGTCCCCCAACCGCAGCTTGGTAGCCAGGATGACCCGGGCACCTGCCCTGGCCGCGACCAGCGCCGCTGTGCAGCCCGCCCCGCCACCACCGATCACCAGCACGTCCGTCTCCCTGACCGGGGCGCCGGCCAGATCTGCTTCATCGATGCGCGCATCCGCCTGCAGTACTTCCGCCAGCTGCCGGTGGCATGCATCCCCCCGGTTCGGCCCCACCCGGAGGGTCACCATGGTGCCCGGGTAGTAATCCGGGTGAAACCGCCGCAGCAACCCTTCCGGATCCACCGCCTTCCTGGCGGGTTCCCGGGATTCCTTTGGGCGGTAACTGCGCATTGCCTCGCTGTAGGGTATGCCTTGGGTCATGACGGCTACTCCCGGATCTGGAGTTCGCCCCGGCGCAACTTCTCCAGGCGGTTGATCAGATTGGAGGGACGGATATGAAAATAGGCGGTCACCCGGCGGGCAAAGATTCCCACGTGGTTGGGGGCGATGAACTCGGGACAGGCGGTCATGCAGAAGTTGCACATAACGCACTCCACGAAGAGCTCACCGGCCTCCCGGAAGCGCCCCTTGGTGGCCAGCTCCACACCCAGCTCCACCTGGATATCCTTGGGGCAGGAGACGCTGCAGCCGTGACAGTGGCGGCAGTGGTCGGCCTCCGGGAAGATGCGGCTGAAATGGGCCTGAACCTCCCAGGAGTTGCGGATCTCCCCCAGCTCGTAGGTGTGGTGGGTCGGGGTGGGAAAGACCAGGAAACTGACCTCCATCCCCTCCTCGATCAGAGTCTGGCAGCCCAGCTCCATGGAGACCTCTGCGTTCCCGGCGCGACGCACCATCACCCGGCAGGAGCCGCACACCCCCTCCAGGCAGCCGACACTCTTCACCCGCGGATAACCGGCATGCCACAGCGCCTGGATGGTGGAGAGGTTTTCCGGCGCTACGATCTCTTTGCCGTTGATGGTGACCTTGACCAGATTTTCAGTTTTATCGCGCATGAGATCTGTTCGATACTGTGTCAGGCACCGAGAAAACCCGGTGGGTTTTATATGACTATCTAGCTGAATTTACAGGGATTACGCAGAGGAGGGTTAATTTATCCCGAGCCCAATTCTCCACTTCAGACTCGATCCTGTCCAGAGAAACCGGGAAACAACGTTGTTTCCGTCACCGCCTCCTGACTACCCGGCTCGTCGTCACGGGCATCGAAAAACCACGGATATCATGCCTTTTTTAGTGAGCGCCCGTTAAAACAATGCTATAACGCTCTCTTGGCAAAGCGGGCCCGTTGAAGCCCGATTTTCAGCCGAAACAAGGTCAGAAGTCAGAATGGGATCGCTGCGGGTGCCAAAAGGTTTCCCAACACTAGGGTTCGGAATCCTGGCCCAGGTATTCCGATATTCTGAATTCTAATGATTTCCAACATCTGAACAACTACTGCGACATTTTACATTGCTCAAGGATAAACAACAGATGTCCATGAAGATTGGTATTCCAAAGGAGATCCACACCGGCGAGCGCCGGGTGGCGGCCACACCGGAATCGGTGCAGCAGTTGTTGAAGCTGGGCTTCTCTGTCGCCATCGAGCGCGGGGCTGGCGAGGCGGCCCACTTTATCGACGATGCCTACCGGGAGGCCGGTGCAGAGGTGGTGGAGGAGACCCGCCGGCTGTGGGCCGAATCCGACATCGTCCTCAAAGTGCGCGCCCCGGAACAGCATCCGACACTGGGCGTGGATGAGGCGGAGCTGCTGCGGGAAAAGGGCTACCTGATCTCCTATATCTGGCCGGCCCAGAACCCGGAACTGCTGGAACGGCTGGCAACACGCAAGGCCACGGTACTGGCCATGGACAGCATACCCCGCATCTCCCGTGCCCAGAAGCTGGATGCCCTGAGTTCCATGGCCAATATCGCGGGTTACCGGGCGGTAGTGGAGGCGGCCAGCCAGTTCGGTCGCTTCTTCACCGGCCAGGTGACCGCCGCCGGCAAGGTACCGCCGGCCAAGGTAATGGTGATCGGAGCCGGCGTTGCCGGTCTGGCAGCCGTCGGCACCGCCGGCTCCCTCGGTGCCATCGTGCGCGCCTTCGACACCCGCCCGGAGGTCAAAGAGCAGGTGGAGAGTATGGGCGCAGAGTTCCTGGAGCTGGAGTTCGAAGAAGAAGGGAGCGGCAGCGGTGGCTACGCCAAAGTGATGAGCGAGGCGTTCATCAAGGCGGAGATGGCGCTGTTTGCCCAGCAGGCGATGGAAGTGGATATCATCATCACCACCGCCCTGATTCCCGGTAAACCGGCCCCGAAGCTGATCACCGCCGGCATGGTGGAATCGATGCAGGACGGCAGCGTGATCGTGGATATGGCCGCCGAACAGGGTGGCAACTGCGCCCTGACGGAACCGGGCAAGGTGGTGGTCAGGGACGGTGTCACCATTATCGGTTACACCGATCTGCCAAGCCGGCTGCCGACCCAGTCCAGCCAACTCTATGCCACCAACCTGCGGAACCTGCTTTCCGACCTCTGCAAAGAGAAAAACGGGGTGATCCGGCTGGATATGGAGGACGACGTCATCCGGGGCACCACCGTGGTCAAGGATGGGCAGATCACCTGGCCGCCCCCCCCGCTCAAAGTAGCCGCGATCGCCAAACCAAAACCGGCGGCTCCCCCCCCGGTAGCAGTGAAAAAGGTGGAGAAGAAGAAAAGTGGCCTCCTGGATTGGGCCTTCATGGGGGTTGGCGCACTGCTGCTGGCAGCGCTCGGTCTGGTCTCACCACCCGACTTCCTGGCCCACTTCACAGTCTTCGTTCTGGCCTGCTTCATCGGTTACCAGGTGGTCTGGAACGTCACCCCGGCGCTGCACACCCCGCTCATGAGCGTCACCAACGCCATCAGCGGCATCATCGTTATCGGCGCCCTGCTGCAGATATCCAGCGACCACACACTGATATCCGTACTGGCAGCGATAGGCGTACTGATCGCCACCATCAATGTCGTCGGGGGCTTCTATGTCACCCAGCGCATGCTGAAGATGTTTCGGAAGTAAGGGAGAGATAGACCATGACGGAAGGTTTGTTGACTGCGGCGTACATCATCGCCAGCATCCTGTTTATCCTCGCCCTTGGGGGATTGAGCAGCCCGGAGACGGCCCGCAGGGGCAACATCTACGGCATCATCGGCATGGCCATTGCCATCGTGGCCACCATCTGGGGCAGCCAGGTCACCAGCTACGGGGTACTGGCCATGGCCATGATCGCCGGCGCCCTGATCGGCGGTTATGTGGCCAACCGGGTGGAGATGACCGGTATGCCACAACTGGTAGCCATGCTCCACAGCTTCGTGGGACTGGCGGCCGTGCTGGTGGGTTATGCCAGCTACCTGGACCCAAACAGCCAGCTCCAGGGGGTGGAGAAGACGATCCACGAGGTGGAGATCTACCTGGGGGTGCTGATCGGCGCCGTCACCTTTACTGGCTCGGTAGTGGCGTTCGGCAAACTGCAGGGGGTCATCGGCAGCAAACCACTGCTGCTGCCGGCCCGCCACTGGCTCAACCTGGCACTGCTGCTGGCCTCGGTCTGGATGGGGTTCGTCTTCGTCGGGGCGGAAGATATGGCGGGTGGTATACCGCCGCTGCTGATCATGACCGTTATCGCCCTGCTGTTCGGTATCCACATGGTGATGGCTATCGGCGGCGCCGACATGCCGGTCGTGGTCTCCATGCTCAACAGTTACTCGGGATGGGCGGCAGCCGCCACCGGCTTCATGCTTTCCAACGACCTGCTGATCGTCACCGGCGCCCTGGTGGGCAGCAGCGGTGCCATCCTCTCTTACATCATGTGTCGCGCCATGAACCGGAAGTTTCTGGCGGTCATCGCCGGTGGCTTTGGCACCTCCGGTGGCACGGTAGCCGCCGGGCCTGCCGCTGAGCAGGGAGAGGTGGTCGCCACCACGGCAGAGGAGACGGCAGAACTGCTCAAGCAGGCCAACAGCGTCATCATCGTACCCGGCTACGGCATGGCCGTGGCCCAGGCACAACACATCGTCTCCGACATCACCAGCAAGCTGCGCAGCAAAGGCACTCAGGTACGTTTTGCCATTCACCCGGTCGCCGGGAGACTGCCCGGGCACATGAACGTGCTGCTGGCGGAGGCCAAGGTACCCTATGACATCGTCATGGAGATGGACGAGATCAACGGCGACTTCCCCGGCACCGATGCGGTGCTGGTGATCGGCGCCAACGACATCGTCAACCCGGACGCCCAGGACAACCCCAACAGTCCCATCGCCGGCATGCCGGTGCTGGAGGTGTGGAAGGCGAAAACGGTGGTGGTGATGAAACGCAGCATGGCCACCGGCTATGCCGGGGTCGAGAACCCGCTCTTCTTCAAGGAGAACACCCGCATGCTGTTCGGTGATGCCAAAGCGAGCGTCGAGGCGATCCTGACCAACATCTGAAACCGCACTAGATTTAGGGCGGCAGGTTTACCATAATAGAAGTGGAGTTTTTTGGAATGATCACCCAATCAAGGAGTCTGCGATGAAAGCTTTGCTGTTGATAGCCTCGAACGGTCCTCTGCTCATTCTCTCCTCCCATGAATCCCCGTTGGACGATGTCTTTCTGGGTAAACTGAAGGCCAAAGGGATCGAGAAGTTCATCGCCTATGATCTGGACCTGGAGCTGGTCAAGAGTCGCTACGGCGGCCATTTCACCAAGGTGATGCAGGATCTGCACGAAACCGACGACCTGAGGGTACTGGATTACAACGGCCACCGCATATTCGATCTGTTTCGTTTCGATGAGCTGGGCGAGCAGCTGATGTATGACCCGGCAACGCAGAAAAACAAGGTGTACGTGGATTAGTTTTCTCAGACTGGCTCCCACGCTCTGCGTGGGTGTCCCCCCTTTGGCGTGTCAGGACTGATTGTGAATAATCAATGACGCGGTAGTCATTGGTGATTAAAGTTGTGTAGATATATTACCTAGATCCTGCAAGTGATCGTGCTTACAGAGTGCAAGATATTGATTCGTAGAGCGAATTTGCGACCGAGTGGAATCCTTATTGTGATTTCCAAGGGCGCAAATATCGCTATACGGATCAAGAGCTTGTCTCTGTGAGTGTGCGCACTTGCAGGATCCAGGTATTAGGTAGACTTCCCTGCAGTGTGTGGGAAATCTCGAATTACAACACTGCCAGCGGGAGGTATCTGATGGGTAGATCTGTCGGAAATACGCACAATCTCACCAGCATGGGCTGGAAACTGTTTCTGGCCACGCTGCTGGCGCTGTTGTCATTCACCCGTTTTATCTACGCCGCTGAGGTGGCACCCCTCTCTTCAGGGAGCGGGGTGGAACCTGCGGATGCCCCGGTTTCTGTGGGTATCGATGAATACAGTAACATCGGCAACAAGGGGCCATGGGACAAGCCCGTCACCTCGCTGGACGGGAGCCGCGCCAGCAAATCCACCACCGATCATGCCACACTGGAGGAGCTGCAGGGCCCATTCTACAGCGGCCCTGAGGTCACCAAGGCCTGCCTCGGCTGTCACAACAAGGCTGGCGAACAGTTCATCAAGAATAAGCACTGGACCTGGAAATACACCCACCCGGTCACCGGCCAGAAGCTGGGCAAGGGTGTGCTGATCAACAACTTCTGCACCAATGCCAAAGGCAACGAGGGGATGTGCGCCCAATGCCATGCCGGCTACAACATGAAAGACAGCAACTTCGATTTCTCCAACCAGGAGAACATCGACTGTCTGGTCTGCCACGAGGCCACCGGCAACTATTACAAGACACCAACGACCACGGGCAACAAGGCCTGTTCAGTGATGTTCGAAGGGAAGCCGCCGATCGACTGGACCAAGTCGGCCCAGAGCGTGGGGCTCTCGGCCCGCAGCAACTGCGGTGCCTGCCACTTCTATGGCGGGGGGGGTGACAACGTCAAACACGGCGATCTCTCCTCGGCCCTGTTTCACCCGACCAAAGCGGTCGACGTCCACATGGACGAGGCGGGTCCCAACTTCTCCTGCGTCATCTGCCATGTGGGCCAGGGCCATGAGTGGTCCGGCAGCCGCTACCAGATGCTGGCAAAAGACGAAGTGGGACTGGCAAGAAAACCCGGCATGCCCCGGGAGACCGCCTCCTGTGAGAGCTGCCACGGCGACCAGCCCCACCCGGCGACGCTCACCGGCTTCAAACTGGACGATCATACCGACCGGGTGGCCTGCGAAACCTGCCACATCCCCCGCTTCGCCAAAGGGGGGGTCGCGACGGAAACCGACTGGGACTGGCGCACTGCCGGTCGTCTGAAGGATGGCGAAGGGTACAAACTGAAGGAGTATACCCAGGGTGACGGTCAGCACCGCGCCACCTACAAATCCATCAAGGGCACCTTCAAATACGACGAAAACATGGAACCTATCTACCGCTGGTTCGACGGGGTGATGCACTACACTACCATCGATACCCGGTTCGACCCAGATGAGGCGGTGGATATCAACTGGTTCAACGGATCGCCGGCCGACCCCGACTCCCGCATCTGGCCGTTCAAACGGATGCACACGGTGCAGCCTTACGACAAGGGCAACAACACCCTGGTCTACATGCACCTCTGGGGCGATGACGATGCCGCCTTCTGGGGCAACTATGATTTTGGCAAGGCGATCAAGGTCGGGATGGAGAAGAGCGATATCCCTTACAGCGGCGAGTTCGGCTTCATCGACACCTACTCCTACTGGCCGATCAACCATATGGTGGCCCCCAAGGAAGATGCCCTGGCTTGTCAGGAGTGTCACGCCAAAGAGGGGCGTCTCAAGGAGCTGCCCGGCTTCTACATGCCCGGCCGCGACTCAAACCGCTGGCTCGACCTGATTGGGATCTTCGCCGTACTCGCCACCCTGCTGGGCGTATTGGGTCATGGCGCACTGCGTCTCATACTTGCCCGGAGGAGAGGCTGATGTCCACCAGATACGTAAAGATATTCACCGCTTTTGAGCGCTTCTGGCACTGGACCCAGATGTCTCTGATCATGGTCCTGATATTTACCGGGTTCGGCATTCACGGCTTCTACCATGTGATGGATTTCGGCACCCAGGTGACGACGCATGTCGTCGCCGCCATCGGTCTGATAGTACTTTGGGTATTTGCCATCTTCTGGCACCTGACCACCGGTACCTGGCGCCACTATGTGCCCACTACCAATGGTCTTCTGAAGGTGACGCGTTTCTATGCATGGGGGATCTTCAAAGGGGAGCACCACCCCTACCGCAAGGCCTACTGGCGTAAACACAACCCGTTGCAGGCACTCTCCTACCTCGGCCTGAAGCTGGTACTGTTTCCCGTTATCTGGATATCCGGGATGCTCTACCTGCTGTACGGCTTCTGGGGCGCTGGTGACTATGCGGGCCAGTCCCTGCAGCTGGTGGCATTAACCCATACCGCCATCGCCTATGCCATGGTGGTATTCGTCATTGCCCACGTCTATCTGCTGACCACCGGTGACTCGTTCATCGAGCATGTCAAACCGATGATCACCGGCTACGACGAAGTCGAACTGACACCGGCTGAAGAGGCCTACCTGCAAGAGGACGATCCACACCGGATAAAAAAGGAGTAGCGCTATTCAGGGCCAAATCGGGAGGTCGTAACGCTCGAGGTGGCCGACCATGACTGTTTCCATGAGATAAAGAATGCGGTCAGCGGGCGAGCCCGCGTATCGCTTTGCGGCGTCAATTGCTGCATCCGTCATTTCGCGTTCGTAGAGGGTCTTCCTGGATTAGACTGCGCTCCATTCAGGCTACATCTGCCTGCCACAGGATAAAATGCCTTGAGCATCGCATTGACGGATGGCTGTCAAAAGTCAGACGACCTCGACGAACTCCAGCGCATTCCCATCTGGATCACGGCAGAACAGGGCACGGCGCCCGGAGCGGCTGCGGCTATAGGGGATCCCTGAACGGTCCAGGCATCTCGCCAGTACGTCCAGATCCTGTACCATGAGCGCGATATGGCGGTCTCTGCCGCCGTGCTCGGGGCGTTCCCCCCCCCGCTCCGATTCGGGCAGTTCCATCAGGTGGATCTGCTGCCGCCCAAGCCGCAGCCAGGCGCCGGGAAAACCCAGATTGGGACGGGTGAGATCCTTCTCCAGCCCCAAAAGGTCGCAGTAAAAGGCCAGGGAACGGGCAGTATCCGCCACCAGCAGACTGGCATGGTGGATACCCGATATCACGGGCACTTGCCCGATGATTCTGGCGCCGGCTCCATCTTCAGGCATCCTTGTATTTCTCGTCCTCTTCCTGCTGCTGCCGGGCGATCTCGGCCTGACGCCGGGCATCCCACACCTCTTGCCGTTGCTCCACCCGCTGCTCCCAGGCCCTCTCTTTCTCGGGAATGGTGCGTTCACCGAAAAAGGCCTGTTTCATGAACCGGACACCGAACAGCATCAGGGAGATATCCTCTTTCTCGAACACCTCGTAGACGGAATCTTCCAGGTCATAGGTGTTGCGGAAGTTTTCACTCAGCACGAAGCGGCGAAAGCGGTCCATGTCAAAGGAGCACATGAAGAACATCTGCAGCGTGGCCTCCGGCGGACGTCCGACCGTGGGCCCCATGGAGCGGCGCTTGAGCATCAGCTGCAGCCACTCCCGGTTCATTTCATCGTAGTCCGCCGTCTCCTGCTCCTTGAGGTATTCGGCAATGCTCTGCTCCTGATCCTCTTCGTGCCCCTTGCAGTGATCTTCTTTGATCAGAAAATAATGGGTCTCATCGGTCTTGGAGCCGGTTGCCAGCATCGACATGTGTCCCAGCGGGTACAACCGGCAGGCGGTGGGGCGGTCCTTATAGACGCTGCAGCCCTGTTCGGTCATAAACAGGCAGGCGCCTTCATCGGTGGTCCGCAGTTTCACCCCGGGCAGACCCTCTTTGTCCATCCGGAATGGCACCGTATGTTCTTTCAGAAAATCAGTGGCACTCTTGCCCAGGTGATCCTTCAGGCGAATGATGTCGTAGGGGGTCAGGGTGACGTCTGCCTGTTTACAGCAGGCGTTGAAGCAGGAGATTCCCTTGTGGCAGCTGAACCTGAGCCTGGAACCCAGGTCCAGCATGGTGGGGACCATGTTGCTCTCAAACGGAATATCGAATTTTTCGCTCATGAACGACCTCCGACAGGAATATCGGTAGTGGACTAAATTAGTTGGAAATTACCATGGATAGGGGGCAGATGACAGTTTCCGTTCTCAACTGCCAGGTATCAGTGGTCAGTTACCAGCAGAAACCAGCTATGCGACCGGGCTGAAATAAACAGAACACAGCGACTGAACCAGCAGGTGCGCTCACTGCCCTATGTGACCACGACTTAATGAAAAAAGTCCGGATGCCTTACGGCACCCGGACTCAATCAAACTGCCAGACCGTCAGGTCTTATTTGAACAGCTTGGACTTGTCCACCAGATCGACGTGGGCGCGCTTGAAGCAGGTCCAGGTCTTGGTGTTCTTGTCGTAGACGGAGTTCACGAAGCAGTGCCAGTTCTCCTCATCGACAAAGTTCTTGTCCATGCGGTAGTAGAAGCCCGGGTAACGGGACTCCTGACGGAACTGGATGTGCTTCATGTGGGCCTCAGCGGTGAGGATGCGGTGATAGTTTTCCCACGCACGCAGCAGTTCATGCAGGTCCTTGGCGCGCATCTTCAGCGCATCTTCCTTCAGCATGTCCAGCTTCTGCCCAGCCAGATCCAGCATGTGCTCGTTGGTGGTGTAATAAGTGGCCACACCGGCAACATACTCGTCCATGATCTTCTGCAGGCGGAACTGCAGCATCCGCGGGGTGATGTAGTTGGGGTTTATATCGATCGCGGTGGAGTAATCCTTGAACTCCATGTAGTTCTTGACCGGCTTGTAGATCTCGGCCACCAGATCCTCCACGCTCTCAGCCAGTTCCGGCTTGTGATCCTTGTTGTCCATGACGAACTTGACCATGGACTTGGCGCACATACGGCCCTCGGCGTGAGAGCCGGAGGAGAACTTGTGGCCGGAAGCGCCGACACCATCCGCGGCAGTGAACAGCCCCTGAACGGTGGTCATGCCACGGTAACCCCAGTTCCAGCCGGAAGGCAGGTGCTCGGGCACCCCGGTTTCAGCCTCTTCGGTGGGCGCGCCCACATCCTCAGGACCGGAGACCCAGATGCCGCAACAACCGGAGTGAGAACCCAGCAGATAAGGTTCGGTGGGCATCAGCTCGGAGTTCTTCTTCTCCGGCTCGATGTTCTCACCGGCCCAGATACCGCACTGGCCGATACACATGTCGAGGAAATCCTCCCAGGCTTCGGCCTCGAGGTGCTTCACCTCGCGGGGAGAGAGGGTCTCACGCAGGTTACCGAGAGCAGTCACGGTATCCATCCAGATCGGACCACGGCCTTCACGCATCTCTTTCAGCATCAGGTGATTGCGCAGGCAGGATGCAGGAACAGCAGCCTGACCATAAGGCGGATAGTCGTTCAGCATCTCCTTGTTGCGGTCCATGTAGACTTCGCCGAAGGCGTTGGTGGCCTTGGCCTTGAACAGCAGGAACCAGGCGCCGACCGGACCGTAACCATCCTTGAAGCGGGTGGGTACGAAACGGTTTTCCATCAGGGTCAGCTCAGCGCCGGCCTCGGCAGCCATGGCATAGGTGGAGCCGGCATTCCATACCGGGTACCAGGCGCGGCCCTGACCCTCACCCACGGAGCGCGGACGGAAGATGTTGACGCAGCCACCGGCAACCAGCAGGCAGGCCTTGAACTTGTAGACGAAGACCTGGTCTTCACGTACCGAGAAACCGACGGCACCGGCGATCCGGTTGCTGTCGTTCTTGTCGTTCACCAGCTTGACGATAAAGATGCGTTCCTGGATGCGGTCCATGCCCAGGGCCTTCTTGGCGGCCTCGGCGACGATCCACTTGTAGGATTCGCCATTGATCATGATCTGCCACTTGCCGGAACGCACCGGCTTGCCGCCGTCCGCCAGGGGGGTCATACCCTTGGAGCCGTCGAAACGCTCACCATTCTCGTCGAGCTTCCAGATCGGCAGGCCCCACTCCTCGAACAGGTGCACGGACTCGTCGACAACGCGACCCAGGTCATACGCCAGGTCGTCACGGGTGATACCCATCAGGTCATTGGAGACCATGCGGGCATAGTCGGCGGGATCCTGCTCGGAACCGATGTAGGTGTTGATGGCGGACAGCCCCTGGGCCACGGCGCCGGAACGATCCATGGCAGCCTTGTCAACCAGCTTCACCTTGATGTCCACGCCCTCTTTCTTAGCTGCGTCCATCCACGGGCCCAGCTCATAGGCGGCACCGCAGGCGCCCATACCACCACCGATGATGAGGATGTCCACCTCTTCCTCGATGATCTCAGGATTTCCAAATTCTCCAGCCATGTCTCTTACCTCGAATCAATTAAGTTTGAATCAGCTTCCGTTTCGCAATCCGTATTATTTACGGATCAGCTCACTCGGATCGCCAGCACGGTAACCGTTGCTCTGCACGAAAAAGCCGATCTCCGAGATCTTGGAGATATCGGCCTCAGGCTTGCCACCGTAAGGATCAATGGAACCTTCGGGGGTGGTGCGGATGGGGAACTTGAAACGCTTCATGGTGCCGTTGCGGAATTTGATGGTCCACATGATGGCGTCGGTACCACGCAGGGGCTGCACAGAGGCGCCCAGCGGCACGATATCGGCGTAGGGGCGGGCCTCGATGGCCTGCTGCGGGCAGATCTTGATGCAGGAGTAGCACTCCCAGCACTGATCCGGCTCCTGGTTGAAGGCCTTCATGGCATGACCGGTCTGGGAGCCGTCCTTATCCAGCATCATCAAGTCATGGGGGCAGATGTACATGCAAGCGGTCTTGTCCTGGCCCTTGCAGCCATCGCACTTCTCAGTACGCACAAATGTGGGCATGGTGCTTTTCTCCTAAGTTTCACTGCAGTGAATTGCTCGTCACCCTCAGTGGTGACAAATCTCGAGCCGGCATCCGAACGACTGCCCGGACATGACTCCAAAAATACATTCCATCCTGTCTCCAGGCGCAGGGTCTATCGATCCCCACCTGACCAGAACAACCGGTTATCGAGTCCGAAACCGTCGACCACCAGCGATACCTACGCAGCCGAAAATCCCCACAGATTCAGTAACCCGGCAAACAAACATAAAGAGTTGCTCGGCAAAGCGCCAAACAAACCTTTTGGTCTTTCCATAAATTCGATTTATTTCTTCGGCCAACGGCAAAAACAGCGATTTTTCGTCAAAATTCCGGGTCTTAAGGCGTATTTAGTTGACTCAGATCAATTACCCGCCCCGTTCTTGTCGGGTCGACTAAATAGACGTCGCACCAACGTACGCAACACGGCCTCGCCTTCGGGAAGGAAAACGACCATCTCCTGCCTGCTCGCACTGAATAACTCCAACCGTTTGGTTGATGTGCCGAATCCTTCGTGGCTGAGTCTCAGGGGGTGATCAGGAACTGGTTTGGTCATGTTTACACCTTTGGCAAGAATCTGACATATAGTAGTCGGAATGTTAAGCATCGCCTGACAACCCGAGGAACTGTGGTGCCTGCCCTGCCCGAGAGAGAACAACAGATCGTCGCCGCCCACGCCCCCTTCATCTGCCAGGTGGTCGAGAGCAGCCAGAATCCCGAACGGCGGCCGGAATACGAAGCGCTGCTGCAGGCGGCAGAGGAGAGTGGCTGGAACAACCTGGCCACCGCAATACGAAAGATCGTTGCCGGCCAGCGGGAGCTGAGCGCCCTTAGCTGGCTGGACGACGAGGACCGGGTGATCGCAGAAGCGATCATGCGCGGACTCCAGGACCCGGCCACCCTGCCCGACCCCAACAGCAGACCGGATCCCACCCTGGCCGCCCCCGGTCTGGCAGCCATGATACTGGCTGCCAGCCGGGGCAACGTGGAGGCGCTCACCCTGATCTCCAACATGGCGGAACAGATGAGTCGCGTCGGGGGCCAGATGGCCCGCCTGGCAGCGGTGATCCGCCCCCTGATCAATGGCGAGCGGGCTCCGGAGCGACTGTGCAAAGGGATGGACAGCCAGACGGAACAGGTGGTGCTGGACATCCTGAAAGAGCTTAAGCAGCCGGAATTGAACTGATGGGAAAACACTTCCTCTTTCTGGGCGCGATCAACGGCTTTCTCACGGTCCTTCTCGGCGCATTCGGCGCCCACGACCTGCGCGGCCGCATCTCTGCCGATCTGTATACCGTATTTCAAACCGGGGTCCACTATCAGGGGGTTCACTCCCTGCTGCTGCTGATCATCGGTCTGCTGGGACTGCACCATGCAACCGCCTGGCTGCACCGCAGTGGCTGGCTGATACAGGCCGGTATACTTCTGTTCAGCGGCAGCCTCTACCTGCTGGCGCTTACCGGCACCCGCACCCTTGGAATACTCACCCCTGTCGGCGGAACAGTGCTGCTGCTCGGCTGGCTCTGCCTGGCCGTGGCTGCAAGACGGATATCAGTGACTTAACCCCATGACCAAACGCCTGCTGATCATCGAAGACGACCTCAGCCTCAATCAAATGCTCCAGCTCCACTTCGAAGATGAAGGCTTCGAGGTTGCGGCAGCGTCGAGCTGTAGCGAGGGACTGGAACTGCTGGAAAGGATGGCATTCGATCTGATACTGCTGGACCAGCAACTGCCCGATGGCACCGGCCTGGAACTGCTGCAGCAGATCGACACCCGTGATCCGGGACCGGCAGTGATCATGATGACCGGCCAGCACGACCTGGAACTTGCGATTCAGGCGATAAAAGAGGGTGCTGCCGACTTCGTCCACAAACCGATCAAAACTGCGGAACTGCAGATCGTGGTGGACCGCCTGCTGGCGAATCGCCGCCTGTCCCGGGCGGTGGAGGCCCTGCGCCCCGCTGCCCAGGATGATTTCAGCAGCCGGGACCTGATCGGGCGTAGCGATGCCATGCTACAGGTGAGCAAGGGTATCGCCCGATGCGCCTCCAGCAACGCCACGGTTCTGATCACCGGGGAGTCGGGTACCGGCAAGGAGGTGGTCGCGCGACTGATACACACCCACTCCGAACTCAGCGGCCCGTTCGTCGCGGTCAACTGCGCGGCCATCGTAGACACCCTGCTCGAGAGTGAACTGTTCGGCCATGAGAAAGGCGCCTTTACCGGTGCTGTCGGGAAGAAACCGGGTAAATTCGAGCTGGCACAGGACGGTACCCTGTTTCTGGACGAGATCGGTGAGCTGGCACGGCCGCTCCAGGCAAAACTGCTGCGGGCCCTGCAGGAACGGGTATTTGAACGGGTCGGCGGCACCCAGCAGATCAGCAGTAACGCCCGGATCATCGCCGCCACCAACAAAGACCTGTTTGCCGAGGTCGCCAACGGCCATTTCCGGGAGGATCTGGCCTATCGGCTCAAGGTGATCAGCATCCACCTGCCCCCGCTGCGTGAGCGGCGGGAGGATATCCCACTCCTGGCCCACGCCCTGACCCACAGGATCGCCTTCAAGATTCACAAACCCGCCCTGCCGCTGACCGATGGTGCCCTGGCGGCGCTGCAGGGACACAGCTGGCCGGGTAACGTGCGGGAACTGGAAAACCTGCTGACCCAGGCCCTGGTGCAGGCAACCGGTAATGCTCTGACCCCCGACCTGTTTCCGCTTCAGGGTGCTGACCTTTCACCCGCTCTGCCCCCTGCCGCCCAGGATGATACAGAGACCACCAAGAGCCTGGAGCAGGTCGAGGCGGAACATATTCAACGCGTGCTCAACCAGACCGGAGGTCACAAGGGGAAAAGCTGCGCCATACTGGGTATCTCCCGACCCGCACTCGACCGAAAGATAAAAAAATTCAATCTGACCGTGCCGAAGACGCCATGAACATGGATGAAGAGTACCTGGTCAGAAAACCAAAACTGCTTCGCACAGAGAGCACCCAGGAGTCGGCAATGACTTCGTTCATCGAGCCCTTTAATTTCGCTGAGACGGAACGGGAGACCCTGGAGAAACTGCTCCGGCAGCAACGGATCAGCGATGAAGAGGGCCACCAGCTGCTGATCGCTGCTACCGAGTATGAGATTGCCCTATGCCGGGACAGCGCCGCCAAATACGCGCGGGAACAGCCGCCGGCAGCGCCGCAACAGCAACCCGGGAGCAGCGACAACGGGGATCATCCCGTCGCCACCGCCGCCACCGCGCTCGCTACGCTGCTGCGTCAGATGCCGGAGGGGCTGCGCCGGCAGATCACCGACCATCTCTCCCGGACCGATCCCCTCGGGCGCGACTACGGTGAGGGGTTCCTTTCCTGCCTGCCGAGCGAGCTGGAGCGGATCGCTGCCGCCTGCGCCAACCCGACACCGACACCGACACCGGAAGAAGAAATTGTGGACTCTCCCGCTGAAGCACTACCCGGCTATATGCAAAAATTCGTGCTGCAGATGGCAGAGATCTATTCCGAGTGCCTGGAGACTGAACCCACGGCAGAGAGCAGCGGGCCCTTCTACCGATATATGGAATGTATCACCGACTACGGAGACCTTCTCTTTACCCGGGGCAGCGCGGAGTTACAGACACTGCTGCAGGAAAGGTAGCGGGTAGAACCATCCCTGGATTGCGCCGGGCGATCTGTGTTTGCACAGCAGCTTTGCCAGCCCGGTTCCATCCAGGCTACGGGACTGCCTTCCCTGGCGGTCGCGACAGATGCGGAGCGGATACTCCTAGTTTACCGGATAGCCCCGGGCAGTGGGGCCATATCCGCGGGGCATGCTTTGGCCACCTGGACCACGCCCCATACCCATGCCGCCCCGACGATACATCTCGCTGTTGCCGGGATCACGCCCAACATTCATGCCACCACGACGGGGCGCCTCACCATTGCCGGGACCACGCCCCATATTCATTCCGCCACGACGGGGCTTCTCACCGTTACCGGGACCACGTCCCATGCCCATACCGCCACGGCGGGGTGTCCCCCACTGTTGCCCACCCGGTATCTCCGGCTGCTGAGCCCGTTGTCCGGACGGGCCACGCTGATAAGCGGGTGCGCTGCGGCCCATGTTCATACCCCCGCGGCGGGGTATCCCCCGATCAACGGGGCCACGCCCCATGCCACCGCGGCGGGCCGCACCCAACTGCTGCGAACCCGGACGCGCCGGGGCCTGCCCCCACTGCCCCGATGGACTGTCCTGATAAGCGGGCGCACCACGCCCCATGTTCATACCCCCACGGCGAGGCATCTCCCGGTTACCGGGACCCCGCCCCATACCCATGCCGCTCCGCCGGGGCGCGCCCCACTGTTGCCCACCCGGGCGCGCCGGCATCTGATCCCCCTGCCCCTGCGGGGTGCCCTGATAAACGGGCGCCCCACGCCCCACACCCATCCCGGTTGCTGTTGCCAGCAGGGGTGCTGAAAGGCCGACTCCCATGACCACAACAGAAAAAATCTTCAACTTTTTCATCCTTAGCTCCTTGATTATCATTGCCGTCTATAAAAGGTATCAGTAATGATGGGAAACACCATCACGAGGATCAATTTTCTATAGAGATAACGAGCTATCCAATGAGGAGACTCCCTGCTTTCCAGCCGCAAGTCAAGCAACCGGAGCCTTGTCCGCCTGAACACCTTTCCACCCGGTCCGTCACGGCTGGCTCATGGAATAACCCGGCTGTTCCGATTGTGGCCAACCATAGATTTCATCATAATGGCGTATTCACCAGCCCCTACGCCGACTGCAGGCCAAAGACAACCACAGGAAACGAGAATATGGAACCAACCGATTCAGGCGATAAAAGTTTCTGCCGGCTGACGGACAAGCATCTGGAAGCAAGCTGTTCAGCCAGGTGCAGTCGGCTGGTTCTCACCGCCTGTATCGCCCTGGCAATCGGCGGTTGCACCACAGTGGGCCCCGATTTCAAACACCCGGAAACAGCCAGCATGGAGAGTTGGATCGAACGTGGAGAGAACGCCATCAAGGCCGCCCCGACAGATCTCCGCAACTGGTGGAAGGTATTCAACGACCCCACCCTCGATCTGCTGGTGGAAAAGGCGCTGGATCAGAACCTGTCGTTGCAGATCACCGGCCTGCGCATCATCGAGGCGCGGGCCCAGTTGGGCATCGTCCGGGGGGCGCTCTATCCCCAGACCCAGACCGCCGGAGGGTCTGCAGCCAAACAGCGGATCAGCAAGAACAGCCCCAATTACAGCCAGGCGGCCAAAAGTTCTTTCAGTGTGTACCAGGCCGGCTTCGATGCGGCCTGGGAAATCGACTTCTGGGGTCGCTACCGGCGGGGCCTGGAGGCGGCGGACGCCAACATGGAGTCATCCGTTGCCGCTTATCAACAGGGGATGGTATCTCTGACCGCCGAAGTCGCCAGCACCTATATAAATATACGAACCTTCGAAGAGCGGATCAAACTGTCGGAACACTATTAAATCTAACATCGATAA
>JAUXBK010000006.1 GCA_030619405.1 Sedimenticola sp.
CAAGTGTCGCTCGAGGCAGGATGCCGGTTGCGACCCTTGCCAGACGGGCGCCTCGACGCCCCAAACTCAGGAACTTATTATTTCGCGAGCCCTTAGTGGGGGCCATGCGGTGTTTAAATGTGAACACTTCCCCTCTTCTGCTTTTCTATTTTGATCTGCCATTCTGCAGGGCCGGTCTGGTGAATCGACTCACCCCGGCTGTCCACCGCTACGGTGACCGGCATCTCCTCTACCTCGAACTCCCGTATCGCTTCCATGCCCAGATCTTCGAAGGCCAGGATGCGAGACGAACGGATCGCCTTGGAAACCAGGTAGGCCGCGCCGCCCACAGCCATCAGATAGACCGCGCCATGCCGTTTGATCGATTCGATGGCGGCCGGTCCCCGCTCCGCTTTGCCCACCATGCCGATCAGACCGGTCTCTTCCAGCATCATTTCGGTGAAAGGGTCCATACGGGTGGCGGTTGTAGGGCCAGCAGGACCCACTACTTCTCCGTCCACCGGGTCCACCGGACCCACGTAGTAGATGAAGCGGTCGTGGAAATCGACGCCGTCAGGGAGGGGTTCACCCCGGGCCAGCAGGTCCTGGATGCGCTTGTGGGCGGCATCCCGCCCGGTCAGCAGTCTGCCTGAGAGCAGCAGCCGTTCCCCCGGCCGCCAGTCGGCGATATCCTCCCGGGTCAGAGCGTCCAGGTCGACCCGGCGGGCACCGGTACCCGCCTCCCAGGTGATCTCCGGCCAGTCGTCCAGTTTTGGCGGTGTCAGCACGGCGGGGCCACTGCCGTCCAGGGTGAATTCCAGATGGCGGGTGGCGGCACAGTTGGGTACCAGGGCCACCGGGAGAGTGACGGCGTGGGTAGGGTAGTCCTGCACCTTGACATCCAGAACGGTGGTGAGCCCCCCCAGTCCCTGGGCCCCGATCCCCAGTCTGTTCACCTTTTCGTAGAGTTCCAGGCGCAGCTCTTCCACCCGGTTTTGTGCTCCCTGCGCCTGCAGGGTATGGATATCGACGGGCGCCATCAGCGCCTCTTTGGCCAGCAGCATCGCCTTTTCTGCAGAGCCGCCGATACCGATGCCGAGTATGCCCGGCGGGCACCAGCCCGCACCCAGTGTGGGTACCGTCTCCATGACCCAGTCAACCAGGCTGACAGAGGGGTTGAGGATGGTGAAACGGGACTTCGCCTCCGAGCCGCCCCCTTTGGCCGCCAGTTTTACCTCTACCCGGTCACCAGGTACCAGCCGGACATGGGTGATGGCCGGGGTGTTGTCACCCGTGTTCTTCCGGGTTCCCGCCGGGTCCGTCACCATGGAGGCGCGCAGCCGGTTCTCCGGCAGGGTATAGGCCCGGTGCACACCCTCGTTCACCATCGCCTCCACCCCCAGTTTCGTCTCCCAGCGTACCTCCATGCCGACATCGAGGAATACCACCACCATCCCCGTATCCTGACAGATTGGCCGGTGCCCCTCCGCGCTCATCCGGGAGTTGACCAGGATCTGAGCCATGGCGTCCCGGGCCGCCGGCGACTCCTCCCGCTCCCAGGCCGCAGTCATGGCCTGGATGAAATCCAGCGGGTGATAGTAGGAGATGAACTGCAGCGCATCGCAGATGCTCTGGATGAAGTCTTCCTGGCGTATGATGGTCATGGGGATGGGCTCTGAAAAAAACAGGACCTAGGACCGAGGTACTAGGACCTAGGAAAAAAAAGATAAAACCACTCTAACCCCAGGCCCTTGGTCCTGTCTTTTCCCTCGGACCTGGTACCTATCTCTGGTTCCCACGCTCCGCGTGGGAACCCACTCCCGGGCGATCCAGACGGCACAGCACTCCTCGCGGCGCAGAGCGCCTGTCGATGGGTGACACCGCAGAGCGGTGTCACCAGATAAAAAACAGGACCTAGGACCGAGGTACTAGGACCTAGTACCTAGATCCTAGTACCTAGATCCTAGTACCTAGTACCTAGTACCTAGTACCTATATCTGAAGCAGCAGTCTTGCCGGATCCTCCAGCACGTTCTTGATCGTCACCAGGAACTGCACCGCCTCCCGGCCGTCGATGATCCGGTGGTCGTAGGAGAGTGCCAGATACATCATCGGGCGGATGACGATCTCACCCTTCTCCACCATCGGTCGCTGCAGGATGTTGTGCATGCCGAGGATGGCACTCTGGGGCGGGTTCAGGATCGGGGTGGAGAGCATGGATCCGAACACGCCGCCGTTGGAGATGGTGAAGGTGCCGCCGGTCAGTTCTTCATAGCTGAGGGTACCGTCCTGCGCCTTTTTGCCATAGGCCCGGATCGCCTTTTCTGTCTCCGCGAAACTGAGTTGGTCCGCATCTCGCAGGATAGGCACCACCAGGCCCCGAGGGGAGCCAACGGCGATGCCGATATCGTAGTAGCCGTGGTAGACGATCTCCTTGCCATCCACCGAGGCGTTGACCAGTGGAAATTTCTTGAGTGCCTCCACGGCGGCGCGGACGAAGAATGACATGAAGCCGAGCCGCACCTCATGCTCTTTTTCGAACGCTTCCTTGTAACGGCCCCGCAGTTCGTTCACCGCCTGCAGGTTCACTTCGTTGAAGGTGGTCAGGATGGCCGCATTCTGCTGGGCTTCCAGCAGACGTTCGGCGATCCGGGCCCGTAACCGGGTCATGGGAACTCGCTGCTCCGGCCGCTCACCCTCCACTCCGGTCTGGCCCGTCTCCGCCTCGGGTGGAATGACGGCTGCCGCCTCCTGCTGTTCAGCGGCCGCCGCCTCTCTGGCATCGATGTAGGCCAGCACGTCGGATTTGAGAATGCGCCCGTCCTTGCCGCTGCCCTGGATCTCACGCGGGTCGATTTCCTGCTCCTTGACCAGGCGGCGTACCGCCGGGGTGAGTACCGGCTCGGACGTACTCCGTTCCGGCTTTCCGGGTGCGGACGGTGGTTCCTCTTTCTTTTGTGCCGTCTCCTTTTCTGGGGCAGCTGCCACCTGCCTGCGCCGTTCCGAGCCGGACGCCGGGGCGGCTTTCCCCTCTTCGATGACTGTCAGCAGATCGCCCCCCTGAACCAGGTCACCCTCTTTGGCGGCGATTTCACCCACTGTCCCATCCACGGGTGAGGGTACCTCGAGGACCACCTTGTCGGTCTCCAGATCGACCAGGTTTTCATCGCGGCTGATCGGGTCGCCGGCCTGCTTGTGCCAGGAGAGGACAGTGGCATCGGCTACCGATTCCGGCAGTGCGGGGACATGGATGTTGGTGCTCATTAGGCGGGGAGTCTCCGGTTCATCATGGGGTCGATACGGCCGGTCAGTGCTTCGTCGATCAGCTTCTCCTGTTGCTGCACGTGGACCGGGTAATAGCCGACGGCCGGGGCAGCCGCGGCAGGCCGCCCGACGTAGTAGAGCCTTCGTCCTTTGTCGAGCTGGGTGTGGAAACGGTGTTTGATCTGATCCCAGGCGCCCTGGTTCTGAGGCTCTTCCTGACACCAGATCAGACGTTCCACCTGGGGATACTGGTCGATGATCGGGTCGAACTGCTCCCGCGGGAAGGGGTAGAGCTGTTCCAACCGGACGATGGCGACTTTACGCATACCCCGGGAGCGTCGGGCCTCCAGCAGTTCATAGTAGATTTTTCCCGAGCAGACGATCACGTGCTCCACCGCTTCCGGATCCAGGTTATCCACCTCGCTGATGACCGGGTGAAAGCCCCCCACGATGAACTCCGTCAGCGAGGAGGTGGCGAGCCGGTGTCGCAACAGACTCTTTGGTGTCATTACGATCAGCGGTTTGCGCATCGGCCGGATCATCTGCCGCCGCAGCATGTGAAACACCTGAGCCGGACTGGTGGGGGCGCAGACCTGTATATTGTGCTCTGCGCAGAGCTGGAGGTAGCGCTCCAGGCGGGCGGAAGAGTGTTCCGCACCCTGGCCCTCATAGCCATGGGGGAGGAACATGACCAGACCGCAGTAGAGCCCCCACTTGGCGCCACCGGAGGTGATGAACTGGTCTATGACCACTTGGGCGCCGTTGGCGAAATCACCGAACTGGGCCTCCCAGATCACCAGCGCGTTGGGTTCTGCGGTGGCGTAGCCGTACTCGAAACCGAGCACCGCCTCTTCCGACAGCAGTGAGTCGATGACGCCGAAACTGCCTTGTTGCGGAGAGATGTGCTGCAGCGGGATATAGCGCTTCCCATTGACCTGGTTGTGCAGTACCGCGTGTCGATGAAAGAAGGTGCCGCGGCCACTGTCCTGGCCCGAGAGCCGGATCGGGTAACCCTCCTGCACCAGGGTGGCATAGGCAAGTGTCTCACCGAAGCCCCAGTCCACCAGCTGGTCACCGCTCGCCATCTTGCGCCGCTCGTCCAGTATCCTGGTCACCCGGGGGTGCAGCTCGAAGTCTTCCGGTATGGCCAGCAGGCGGCTGGCGGTGGCCGCCAGTCGCTCCTCGCTGATGGCGGTTTGTGCGGGATGTTCCCAGCTGACGCTCCGAAACGGTGCCCAGTCCACCCGGTGGGCGTAGTCGAGGGCGAGCAGGGTGGGACGGCTGGCTACCGAACCCTGTTCCAGGGAAGACCGGTAGTTCTCGACCATCTCATGGCTCTGCTCCGGGGTGATCACGCCGTCCGATATCAGGCGGGCCGAATAGAGGGAACGGGGCGGGGGCAGACGCCGGATCTTCTGATACATCTGGGGCTGGGTGACTGCCGGCTCGTCTGCCTCGTTATGGCCATGGCGGCGATAACAGAGCAGATCGATGATCGCATCCTTGTGAAACCGTTGCCGGAAATCCAGTGCCAGGCGAGTGACGAAGATCACCGCCTCGGGATCGTCACCGTTGACGTGGAAGATCGGTGCCTGGACCATCTTTGCCACGTCCGTGCAGTAGAGCGTGGAACGGGTGTCCATCGGATGAGAGGTGGTGAATCCGATCTGGTTGTTGATTACGATGTGGATCGTGCCGCCGGTGGTGAAACCCCGGGCCTGGGACATCTGCAGGGTCTCCATCACCACCCCCTGCCCGGCGAAGGCGGAGTCGCCGTGGATCAGTATCGGCAGCACGTCGTCGCCGCTTTTGTCCCCATAACGCTGCTGACGGGCCCTCACCGAGCCTTCCACCACCGGATCGATAATCTCCAGGTGGGAGGGATTGAACCCCAGAACCAAATGGAGGAACCCGCCCGGGGTCTCGATATCGGTGGAGAAACCCATGTGATACTTTACGTCGCCCGAGCTCTTGAAATGCTCCGGGCTCTTGCGTCCCTCGAACTCCTCGAACAGCTCCCGGGGGGATTTTCCCAGGATATTGGTGAGTACATTGAGACGCCCCCGGTGGGCCATGCCGATGACCACTTCCTGGATGCCGTTGGCGCCCGAGCGCTGGAGCAGTTCGTCCAGCAGCGGGATGAGTGAGTCGGCCCCCTCAAGGGAGAAGCGTTTCTGGCCGACATAACGGGTGTGCAGGTATTTTTCCAGCCCTTCTGCTGCGGTGAGCATGGTCAACAGCCAGCGCCGGTCGCCGTCGTTCAGCTCCGGTTTGGCTCGGTAGCCCTCCACACGCTTCTGGATCCAGCGCTTCTGGCGGGTATCGGTGATGTGCATGTACTCGGAGCCGACGGTGCCACCATACACCTCTTTCACGAGGGCGATGATCTCCCGCAGGGCCATGCGGTCGGGGGCGAACAGGGAGCCGGTGTTGAAGATGCTGTCCATATCCGCCTGGCCAAGCCGGTGAAAGGCCGGGTCGAGGTCGGGCACGCTCTCCTGCTCACGCAGGTGCAGAGGGTCGAGGTTGGCATTCTGATGTCCCCGCACCCGCCAGGCATTGATCAGGCGTAATACCGCCGCCTGCTTTTCGGCAGCGGCGGGTGAGAGGTGTTCGGAGACGCATCTTGTTGGGTGATGCTTCTCTCTGGCGAGGCGCTCGAAGTTGGAGCGGATGGGACCGTGGGAGATGTCGGGCGCTTCGTTGGCCGACGCCCTCGCCAACTCCTCGAAGCGTCTTTTCCAGGCTGGGTCGATACTGTCAGGGTCCTGAAGAAAACGCTCATAGAGATCCTCTATGAATGCGGCATTGTTGCCCGAGAGTGCGGAAGTGGTTCTCAGCAGATCCAGTTTTGCGCTCATTATTTTAGGACGACCAGCTGATTATCAATAAAAATTATTTAAGTGTGGTTTCAAAATACTAGCATGGTGTCGGATTTTTAAAAGGTTTTTCTGAATTAATATGATTATACTAAATATCAACGAGGTTCTGCTGCCAAGGCTGCAGTTGGTATTCGTAAGGCTGCAGTTGGTATTCGTGCCGCGCCGCTGCCCCGTCAACCGGTGTCTCTATCGGAGATCGCAGTGAGGCGTGGTGCACATGATGCACGCAGGCCTGGATTGAGCCTGCATGAGCTGGAGGCCGATGTGGCCTACTTCGATGCCCGCCTGGCACTGCTTGCAGGGCGATCTGGCAGCCGCTATCAGGAAGCCCAGGTGATGGTCTATGGGGAACTCGAAAAGGTGCTTTCCGGCATGCTCAATCGGTTACGTGGCGGGGTGGCGGTGGAGGAATTGCCACCGACAGCTGCGTCCGGGTGACTGAAAATGGCGTCCCAGAGAGGATTCGAACCTCTGACTTTCTCCTTAGGAGGGAGACACTCTATCCAGCTGAGCTACTGGGACGGAAATGCACATTCTACCAATACAACCCCTGAGCGGTCACCCTGTATGTGTTGACGCAGGAGAGCCAGCAGTATTTTAATGTTTTCTTTGCGTCTTAGCGCCTTTGCGCGAGAATGTTTTTTTATGCTTTATTTAGAGTAGATAGAAATGGCAATCAGGCGTAAACAGCAGAGGCTGGCCGGGTACTGGCAGGCGTATCTCGGCCGTCTGATGAACCGTTCCCCGGTGCTGCGCATCCTGGTTACCGGGCACCTGCTGGCGCCTCTGGGGGCGCTGGTGGTGGCGCTGCCGCTGAATATCGTTTTGGCACTGCTGCTGTTTGGTGGCGTGGGATCGGAAAAGGGCACGGGCGGACTGCTCCTGCTGGCAGGCGGAGTAACCCTGGTGGCGGCATTCATGGGCGCCAGCCGACTGCGTGGCCAACTGCTGGAGCCGCTGGTGGAACTGGAACAGTCAGTGGCCGATGTCTGCGAGGGTGGGCCCTGGTCCAATCTTCCACTGAAGACGGTCGGCGTTCTGGGGCCGATGACCCGGGACCTGGACAGCCTCAGTGGTGAGCTGATCGACCTGTACGAAGACATGGACAACCGGGTGGCCCGGCAAACCCGGCGCCTGGCTCAGCAGGCCACCTCGCTGAAGGTACTGTACGACGTGGCGGCCAGCATCACCCAGGTGAATGAGATCGAAGAACTGCTGCTGCGCATGCTGCGGGTGGTAAAAGAGCTGGTGGGTGGAAAGGCAGCCACCGCCCAGTTGCAGTCCACCAACGGCCAGATGCGGCTGGTGGGCAGCATCGGGCTGGATGGTCGCATGTCGACGGAGAAGGAGCAGCTGCCGGTGCCGCTTTGCGCCTGTGGCAGGACACTCTCCAGCGGGGACATCCTGTGTGAACACGATGCGGAGGCCTGTTCCCGACTCAACCAGCGGCGCATGTTCAACAGCGATGAACTGGATACCCTTACGGTTCCGTTTCAGTTCCACGGCGATACCCTGGGCACGTTCCAAGTCTATCTGCCCCAGCCGGGCCTGACCGGGCGGGACGACCTGGTGGATCTGCTCTCCACCATCGGTAACCACCTGGGCATTGCCATTGCCAAACAGCGCTCTGATGAAGATGCCCGCCGGCTCTCCATCGTCGAGGAGCGGACCGCCCTGGCCAACGAGCTGCACGACTCCCTGGCCCAGACCCTGGCCAGTCTCCGGTTCCAGGTGCGGATGCTGGACGAGACTCTGGAGCAGTGCGGTGCCGACGCGGGGGCGCGCAATGAGCTGGACCGGATCCGCAACGGCCTGGACGAAGCCCACACCGAACTGCGGGAGCTGCTCAACAGTTTCCGGGCGCCGGTGGATCAACGGGGCCTGGAACCGGCGCTGGAGAAACTGGCCCAGCGCTTTCGTCAGGAGACCGGCATCTCGATCTTCTTCCAGAGCAACTGCAGACAGGTCAATCTGGGGCCCAGCGAGGAGATGCAGATGCTCCGGATCGTCCAGGAGTGCCTGGCCAACATCCGCAAACACGCTCAGGCCCACACGGTGCGGGTGTTGCTGACCTGTAACACAGAGGGCGGATACATGCTGCTGGTAGAGGATGACGGCGTGGGTTTCGACGACGCGAGCCCGGGAGGGAAACCGGGAGAACATATCGGGCTCTCTATCATGGAGGAGCGAGCGAAGCGCCTCGGGGGCAGCATCCGGATCGAGAGCGAACCGGGCGAGGGCACCCGGGTCGAATTGACCTATAATCCCGGTTCCGAGTCACCACAAAGAGACACCTTCTGATGCGGATTCTACTGATCGACGACCACGCCTTGTTCCGGATCGGGCTGCAGGAGCTGCTGGAACGGCGTGGTATCGACGTGATCGGTGCGCTGGGTGACTGCCGGACAGGCATCGAACGGGTCGCCAGTGAGCTTCCGGACGTGGTGCTGCTGGATTTGCGGATGCCGGATATGAACGGTATCGAGGTGCTGAAGCAGTTGCGGCAGCAGCAACTGCTGATGCCCATCGCCATGCTCACCACCAGCCGGGAGGAGATGGATGTGATCGACTCCCTGCAAAATGGTGCCCAGGGTTATCTGCTGAAAGACATGGAGCCGGACGAGTTGATCACGGCGCTGCGGGATATCGTCGCGGGGCAGACGGTGGTGGCCAAGGAGCTGACCGGTATCCTGGCCAAGGCGGTACAGGGTGAGACCGAGTCCTCACCGGCCCACGACGCCTTCTCCAAGCTGACCCCGCGGGAGCGGGAGATCCTCTGTCACCTGGCGGCGGGCCAGAGTAACAAGGTAATCGCCCGCAACCTCGGGATCTCCGACGGCACCGTAAAGCTCCACGTCAAGGCGATCCTGCGCAAGCTGGACGTACACTCCCGGGTAGAGGCGGCGGTGATCGCGGTGGAGCAGAATCTATGTAAAAAACAGGAACTAGGAACTAGGAACTAGGAACTAGGAACTAAGAAAAAACGGGGTTGTAGAGTGAGCGAAGCGAAGCGTACCCATCAGCCCTTGGCGCGATGTCCAAGCTTTCGACCCAGGACCAGCTGAATCCCCGCCCATAGGATTCTGGTGCTTTTCCTAGTACCTAGAACCTCGTACCTAGTACCTGTTTTCTTACCTAGAACCTCGTACCTAGTACCTGTTTTTTTAACGGTATTGCCTCAGATACCACCACTCGAACAGCCGTTTCAGCCAGTGGAAGATGCGCATCTCGGGCAGGACGATGTTCCGTTTCTCGGTGCGGGCCACCAGGCTGCCGGTGGTCTGGCTGTCGATGATGCAGATCAGCTCCACCTTGAAGGTTTTGCTCGGGGTGCGCCCATTCAGTTCCGCCACCAGGTTTGCGGCGGCCGCCTCGGCCTGAAGGTCGGCCATGTGGGCTTGCTTTGGCATCCAGTCCGGGCCCGGAAAGCTGCCCGAGTCACCCGCCACATAGACTTTCTCCATCCCCTCCACCCGGCACTCGCGGTCGGCTCGGATCAGGCCGCCCTTCGAGCGGGGCAGGTCGGTGTTGTCGAACCACTGGTTTCCGGTCATGCCGGGCATGAACAGGATCAGGTCGGCGTCGAACTCCCCCCCTTCGGTGATGACCGAACGCTCGGTGAAGCCCTTGATCTTGTGTCCCAGATGGGTGTCGATGCCCCGTCGTTTCATCTCCCGCAGCAAACCTTTGACCGCCTTGGGCCCGAGCCGGTTGCCGGGACTGGAGGCGGGGGTGAAGAAGACCAGTTTGAAGGCGTTACGCCGGCCATCCAGGCGCAGCCTGCGGTCGATCCCGAACAGAAACTCGAACATAGGGCCGCCGCGCATGGCGGAGGGCTCTTTCGGGTTGCCCGAGAAGCCGACGGCGATGGTGCCGCCATCCGATTTCTTCAGCTGCTCCAGCCGATCACGGATCTTCACTGCCGCCGGGATGCCTTCGCAGGGGGTGATGCTGTGCTCGATCCCCGGCAGCTTTTTGATGAAGCGCCCGCCGGAGCAGATGATCAGGCCATCGTTTTCGATCTCCCCGCCGTCGGTGATCAGAGTGCGGCCGCCATCCCTCAGGCCGGTGGCGACCCCCTGATGGAACTTCACCTTCATACGTCGGAAGTAGTTGTCCAGGGGGATGAGCAGATCTTCCGGCTGGCGCAGCCTGGAGGGGATCCAGATGGTCCCGGGCAGATAAGAAAACTCCGGCTTCGGGGCCACCAGGCTGATCTCCATGGCGGGATCGGCGGCACGCAGCTTCTTTACTGCAGTCAGGGCGGCAAAACCAGCACCGACGATGGTGACTCTGTTCATCATTCGTACTCCGTCGATTCAAATAAGCTTTTAATCTTTATAAGGTTTTCTTTGCGTCTTTGCGCGATAATGCTTTTGACTTTGACTTTGACTTTGATTTTGACTGTGGGCCCTTATACGGGAAAGCCTTTTGATTTTTGTCGGAACGCGGGTCGTTCCCCCCACCCATTAACCAGAAAGAAAGAGGATGAATCCTGGATTGGTTGTGGCTATCATCTGCGCCCGATCATACCACTCCCAGCACCCATCGATGAATGCACTCTCCATCCACGATCTGCGCAAGACCTACGGCAACGGCTTCCAGGCCTTGAAGGGGATCGACCTGGAGGTGGCCCGGGGGGATTTCTTTGCGCTGCTGGGACCCAACGGGGCGGGCAAGTCCACCGCCATCGGCATCATCAGCTCCCTGGTGAACAAGAGCTCGGGTAGGGTGGAGGTGTTCGGGCACGACCTGGACCGGGACAGCGAAGGGGTCAAGGAGTGCATCGGGCTGGTGCCCCAGGAGTTCAACTTCAACCAGTGGGAGCCAGTGGGCGAGATCGTGGTCAACCAGGCCGGTTATTACGGTATCTCCCGTGGTGAGGCCTGGAAGCGGGCCGAGGAGAGCCTGCGGCAGCTGGAGCTGTGGGACCGGCGCGCCCTGATGGCACGCCACCTCTCCGGGGGGATGAAACGGCGCCTGATGATCGCCCGGGCGCTGGTCCACAGTCCCCGGCTGCTGATCCTGGACGAACCCACCGCCGGGGTGGATATCGAGATCCGCCGTTCCATGTGGCAGTTTCTCACCGATATCAACCGCCAGGGGACCACCATCATCCTCACCACCCATTATCTGGAGGAGGCGGAGAGCCTCTGCCGCAATATCGCCATCATCAACCATGGCCATATCGTGGAGCACAGCAGTATGGCCCGGTTGCTGCACCAGCTGCACGCCGAAACCTTGGTCCTCAACCTGCGGGAGAAACTGGAGCGGCCGCCGGAACTGCCGGGCTACCGGGTGGCGCAGCTGGATGATTCCACCCTGCAGGTGGTGATCAACCGGGACCAGAGCTTCAACGACCTGTTCCGCTCACTCAGCAGTGCCGGGGTCGAGGTACTCAGCATGCGCAACAAACAGAACCGGCTGGAGCAACTCTTCATCGGCCTGGTGAACGCCAGCCGCCAGGAGATGGAAGAATGAACCGATACGCCCGCTACCGCGTCGCCTTCCAGACCATCCTGACCAAAGAGGTCCTGCGTTTCTCCCGCATCTGGATTCAGACCATCCTGCCACCGGTGATCACCACCACCCTCTATTACATCATCTTTGGCAACCTGATCGGCCGGCGCATCGGCGACATGGGTGGGGTCAGCTATATCGATTTCATCGTGCCCGGGCTGATCCTGATGGCGGTGATCACCAACTCCTACGCCAACGTGGTCTCCTCCTTCTTCAGCAGCAAGTACCAGCGCCATGTGGAGGAGCTGCTGATCTCCCCGGTCCCCAACTGGGTGATCCTGGGGGGATTCGTCGTCGGCGGTGTGGCGCGCGGCGTGGTGGTGGGGATCGCCGTGACTGCCGTCTCCATGTTCTTCACCGATCTCAATATTCACAGTTACGGCTGGACCCTGACGGTGTTCGTGCTGACCTCGGTGCTGTTCGCACTCGGTGGCTTCATCAACGCGATCTACGCCAACAGTTTCGACGATATTTCGGTAGTGCCCACCTTCGTCCTGACCCCGCTCACCTACCTCGGCGGGGTCTTCTACTCGATCCAGATGCTGCCGGAGATCTGGCAGCAGATATCGCTCGCCAACCCGGTGCTCTACATGGTCAATGCCTTCCGTTATGGTCTGCTGGGGGTGTCGGATATCCACATCGGCCTGGCGCTGGTGATTATCCTGCTGTTCATCGCCGGACTCACCGGTTTCAGCCTGTCGCTGCTACGGCGTGGGGTAGGGATCAAAAGTTGACTGGGTTCTGTGATATTTCCTTTGCAGACCGTTATATTGCTAATATCTGGTGACGGGGCAGACTTAAGTTGGAGATCGAATGTGAATTCGGAAATCAGAATGGAGGCTATATGCCAATAGTTAACTGGAGTGACGAGTACAGCGTCAATGTCGCGGAGATCGATGCACAGCACAAAGAGTTGCTGAAGCTTGTAAACGGGCTCCACGCCGCGGTGGAGTCCTGCATTGGCAAGGACGAGCTGAAGGACAAGCTGATCAACCTGACCGAGTTCACCCGTCACCACTTCGCTACGGAAGAGGAGTTGATGAAGCAGCACGACTATCCCGATCTGGTCAGGCACCATAAGGAACACCGGACCCTGCTGCGGCATATGGATGAACTGGTGGCCATGGTCTCCAACGGCAGGAGTCCCACTTTCTATTCCGACTACGACGTATCCACCGACTGGGCCCTGCTGCACATCGAAGAGCACGACCGTGATCTGGGTCATTTTCTCAACGCAAAGGGTATCGGGTGAAACGGCGAGACCCGCCGGCTACCAGGTCAATTCCAGGTTGACCATCCTGAAATCCAGCACCCGATAGTTCTCTATCTCTGCCGGGGCGAACGGGACCACATCCACGTAGGAGGGAAACGCGGAAGCGGCGACGTCGGACATGGCAGCATAGGAGCCACAGACCTGGAACAGCACATTGTGCTCTTCCACCAGCTTTTGCAGCTCCCGATGCAGTTCGGGGTAGAGGGCCTGGTACCCCTCGGTGAGTGCGAACATCTCGTCCCCATGTGAGAGGACAACGATGGGCAACGCCTGCCACTTGTCACGTAACAGGCGGGTATAGTGGAATACTCTCGGCAGCACCCATTTCAGCGCCTCCTCGTCCTGCTCCATGACTAGAAACACGACCCCTTCCGGGCGCTCGCTGCGGGAGATTTCGTCGATCTCATCCAGCTCTGGAAAGGCCTCATCGGTGGTGACCCCGGCGGGCAGTGACAGGGGGCAGAACAGGGCGAAGAGCAGCAGCACCAGTGTCGATATAGGTTTCATTGGTTTCCGGGCATGTGATCAGCAGCCAAAATCATACTCCCGGGTGTAGATGTACTGAAGCACCTGAATGGCCTGGGGGTGACCCCGGTCCGCCGCGATCCCCAGCCACTCGAGGGCCTGCTCTTCATCCTCGGTTACCCCTTCCCCCTCCAGATACATGAGCCCGAGCTGGTACTGGGCATCGACCATCCCTTGCTTCGCTGCCCGCAGACACCAGAAAAAGCCTTCGTACTCATCGGGGGAGACCCCCAGCCCCAGCCGGTACATGGTTGCCAGCAGGTACTGTGCCTTACTGTCGCCTCCCTCGGCGCTGGCCCGGAGAAGTGGAAATGCCTGTTCGAACTGGCCCTGCCGATAGCTTACGAATCCCAGGTCATGATTACCCCCGAAAGCCGCTTCGGGGAGAGGCGAGAGGGCGAGAACCCCGCCCATAATGGTGGTGCAGAGACGATTCACGGTGGATGGATGTCGGCTGCCCATCCGTAACCCCCCATTATCCGGTTGTACCAGCTGTCATCTCCCCACTGTGGTATCCCTGCTGGAAAGTAGAGAGAGCGGGCATGCGGTGCGCTGTCGGTCCGGTTCATACCCCCCCGATCAACTCCGCATGCAATCCGCTTCCGCGGATATGCTGCAGCAGGTGCGATGAGCGAATAGTGCGGGGGTCGTAGTCCACGACCAGCAGGTGCGGCGTCTTTTCGTGGACACAGCTGCTGACCACTCCGTCGATACAGGCGATGTCCTGCTCTACGCCTTGCAGCTGATCGGCGGAGAGCGATTCGTCGATGTGTAATACTACATTGACATTATAGATTGCCATAATTCCCTTCTCCTTGTAATGAATTGAACGCTGTTTCCATCAAACCCGATGCACTTCCAATGCTTAGTTATAAAAGTAGCTGAATATCCGACTAAATCAATCAGATTTTTCTGATAAGGGGGAAATGTAAGTATACTGTCGTCGAGGATACAACCGTTTGGAGTGACAGGGAAATGAGCGAACTGGAACCAATCATCGTCGGTCAGGCGGCAAAGCCGGTGCCGCTGCTGCCACGGATGGCGAATCGCCATGGGTTGATCGCGGGAGCTACCGGCACCGGCAAGACGGTCACCCTGCAGGGGCTGGCGGAGGAGTTCAGCCTGATCGGGGTGCCGGTGTTCATGGCGGATGTGAAGGGCGACCTCTCCGGTATCAGCCAGCCCGGGAAAGCGCATCCCCGGATCCAGGAGCGGGTCGACGCCATGGGGCTCAGCGACTTTGCCTTCCGGGGCTTCCCGGTCACCTTCTGGGACGTGTTCGGCAAACAGGGGCACCCGGTTCGCACCACCATCTCCGATATGGGACCGCTGCTGCTGGCGCGACTGCTCAACCTCAATGAGACCCAGCAGGGGGTACTCTCGCTGGTGTTTCGGGTGGCGGATGACAATGGCTGGCTGTTGCTGGATATCAAGGATCTGCGCTCCATGCTCCAGTTCGTAGCCGAGAATGCCCGGGATTTTCGCACCCTCTATGGCAACGTATCCGCCGCCAGCGTGGGGGCCATCCAGCGGCGCCTGATCGGACTGGAAGATCAGGGAGGTAACAAGCTGTTTGGTGAGCCGGCGCTCAATCTCCAGGATATGCTGCAGACCGATGAGCAGGGGCAAGGGGTGATCAACATCCTGGCCGCCGATGAGCTGATGAACTCTCCCATGCTCTACGGCACCTTTCTGCTGTGGTTGATGTCGGAGCTGTTCGAGCAGCTGCCGGAGGTGGGGGATCGGGACCGCCCACGGCTGGTGCTGTTCTTCGACGAAGCCCATCTGCTGTTCGACGACGTGCCGGAGATCCTGCTGGACAAGGTGGAGCAGGTGGTGCGCCTGATCCGCTCCAAAGGGGTGGGGGTCTACTTCGTCACTCAGAATCCCCTCGACATCCCGGACAATGTGCTCGGGCAGCTGGGGAATCGGGTACAGCACGCCCTCCGGGCATACACCCCGCGGGATCAGAAGGCGGTTCGTGTGGCGGCCCAGACTTTCCGCCCCAACCCGAAGCTGGACACGCAACGGGTCATCACCGAACTGGGGGTGGGGGAGGCGCTGGTCTCCACCCTGGATGCCAAGGGCCGACCGCGGGTGGTGCAGCAAACCCTGATCCGCCCGCCCCGCAGCCAGATCGGGCCCATCCCCCAGGAATTGCGTGAGACCCTGATGGCCGAGTCCCTGATGACTGAGGTCTATGACCAGCTGGTGGACCGGGAATCTGCCTACGAGATCCTCAGCAAGCGGGCCGAGGAACGGGCCCGGGCACAGGAAACGGAACAGGTGGAGAAGGCGCGGGAAAAGGAGCTGACCCGGGCCAGCCGCAGCAAGGGGGGTGGCCGGCAGCGGCAGACAGCGATGGAGGCCTTCTTCAAGAGCGCCGCCAGGGCCGTTGGCAGTCAGATCGGACGCCAGATCATCCGCGGGGTACTGGGTTCACTGCTGGGTGGAAAGAGCCGCCGCCGATAACTTGCTTGCCCCTGCGCGAGAAATCTTTCCGAGGGTAAGATAAAATCCTCGATTTGGACGGCAATGGTCGAAACACGGATACCCAGACAATGAAAGGCATCATCCTCGCCGGTGGATCCGGCACTCGGCTCTATCCGCTGACCCATGCAGTCAGCAAACAGCTGATGCCGGTCTATGACAAACCCATGATCTACTACCCCCTCTCCATCCTGATGCTGGCGGGGATGCGGGAGATCCTGCTCATCTCCACCCCGCAGGATCTACCCCTGTTCCGACGCTTGCTCGGGGATGGGAGTCAGTTCGGGTTGGCCCTGGAGTACGCCGAGCAACCCCGCCCGGAGGGCCTTGCCCAGGCCTTCATCATCGGGCGCGAATTCATTGGGGATGACAGCTGCTGCCTGATCCTCGGTGACAACATTTTCTATGGGCATGGCTTGGGATCCCAACTGACCACAGCGGCGGCCCGTGAGCAGGGGGCCACCGTGTTCGCTTACCGGGTGCGTGACCCGGAGCGCTACGGTGTGGTGGAGTTCGATCGCGAGGGCAGGGCGCTTACCATCGAAGAGAAACCGGAGCGGCCCCGCTCCCACTATGCGGTTACCGGCCTCTACTTCTATGACAACCGGGTAGTGGACATTGCGGCCAACCTGACGCCATCCGCTCGGGGAGAGCTGGAGATCACCAGCGTAAACAACATCTATCTGGAGCAAAATGCTCTGCACGTGGAGATGTTCGGGCGGGGCACGGCCTGGCTGGATACCGGCACCCACGAGTCCCTGCTGCAGGCAGCCACCTTTATCGAGACGGTGGAACAGCGCCAGGGGCTGAAGATCTCCTGTGTGGAAGAGATCGCCTATCGCATGGGCTATATCGATGCCGGGCAGCTGGAAGCGCTGGCCAGGCCCCTCTCCAAGAACAGTTATGGCCGTTATCTGCTCGATCTGCTCGATCTGCTTGAGCAGGAGAGGGAGAGGTCATGAGGATCAGGCGGACGCCGATCCCGGAAGTATTGATCATCGAACCCGACCTGTTCGGTGACGAACGTGGCTTTTTCATGGAGACCTGGCATGCGGAGAAATACGCGGAACAGGGCCTCGATGTGCAGTTCGTTCAGGATAACCAGTCCCGATCCCGGCGCGGAGTGTTGCGAGGGTTGCACTATCAGTTGAATCAGCCCCAAGGCAAGCTGGTGCGGGTGACCGCCGGCAGGGTGTTTGATGTGGCTGTGGATATCCGTCGGGATTCACCCACCTTCGGCCGGTGGGTGGGGATGGAGCTGAACGACGAGGACCACAGGCAGTTCTACGTGCCGCCGGGTTTCGCCCACGGCTTCTCCGTGCTCAGCGACAGCGCCGATTTTCTCTACAAGTGCACCGACTTCTACACCCCGGAAGACGAACACGGCATCCTCTGGAACGATCCGGATATCGGCATCCAGTGGCCGGGCAGTGACTTCCTGGTCTCCGACAAGGACAGTAAAAACCCGCTGTTGAAGAATATGGATGAGGCAGATCTTCCCCGCTATGAGGCAACGGGAAGAAATTAATTTTTGCAAGTTGCCTGAGGCATCGACATGAAAGTACTGGTAACAGGCGCCGCCGGTCAGCTGGGCTGGGAACTGATGCTGAAACTCCTGGCCGCCGATATAGCGGTGATCGGCATCGACCGGGGTGAGCTGGATTTTGCCCGCCCGGAGCATGTGGCGGCGGGGATCGCCGATCACCGGGCGGAGTGGGTGGTCAACTGCGGCGCCTACACCCAGGTGGACCGGGCGGAGGAGGAGCCGGAGCTGGCCTTCCGCATCAACCGGGACAGCGCCAGGGCGGTGGCGGAGGGTGTGAAGAGTTACGGGGGGAGGCTGCTGCAGGTCTCCACCGATTTCATCTTCGACGGCGGCCAGTCTCACCCGTACCGGGAGGAGGATGCCGCGAACCCGCTGGGGGTCTATGGCCAGTCCAAGTGGGAGGGGGAGCAGGGGGTGCGGGCGGTGCTGCCGGAGGCAACCATCCTGCGTACCGCCTGGGTCTACGGCGAGCACGGCCACAATTTCGTAAAGACCATGCTGCGGCTGGCGGCGGAGCGGGACGAGCTGACGGTGGTGGACGACCAGATCGGCACCCCGGCCTGGACCGGCGATATCGCAGATGCAATTCTGGCGTTGATCAAGGGCGATCACCCGGGCACCTGGCATTTTACCAACGAGGGTGTTGCCTCCTGGTATGATTTCGCCCAGGAGATCGTGATCATGGCACGGCGTCTGGGATACCCGATCAAGGCGAGATACGTTCGACCGATCCCCAGCGCAGATTTCCCCACCCCGGCAGCGCGCCCGGCCTACTCGGTACTGAGCAAGCAGAAGATCCGCGCCATGCTGGGCTACGACATTCCCCACTGGCGCCAGAGCCTCACGGCCATGCTCAAGGCGCTGGCGGCTGCCGGCAACAAGTGAAGCGCCGGCCCAGACTCCCTCTCCCTCCGGGAGACGACTGCAGGAGGTAGAGTAACGCAGGGAGCAGTTACCGAGGGTTGGGGTGAGGGGATCAAAAAGACGATTTACCAGCAACGAACCGTCAACACAGGCAGTGTACCCGTGGGGACCCCCTCACCCTGTCCCTCTCCCGGGGGGAGAGGGGACCCTTTGTTTAGGCGCGTTGTGATGGATCAGCCTCTTTTCTTCTCCAGAGTGAGGGGATCAGAACCGGTCAACAGGTAACATACCGATGAAAAAACTATTAGTCACTGGTGGTGCCGGGTTCATCGGCTCCAACTTCGTCCGCTACTGGATAGAAAACCATCCGGAAGATCAGGTCGTCAATCTCGATGCACTGACCTATGCGGGTAACCTGGAGAACCTGGAAGGGGTGGAAGAATCGCTCGGCTATCGGTTCGTCCATGGCGATATCTGCGATGGGGAAATGGTGAAGCGGCTGTTCCGGGAGGAGGGCATCGACACCGTGGTACACTTCGCTGCCGAATCCCATGTGGACCGCTCCATCACCGGCCCCGAAGCCTTTATCCGAACCAACGTATTCGGCACCTTCAACCTGCTGGAGGCGGCAAGAGAGAGTTGGAACGGTGACGACCCGGAGTGCCGCTTCCTGCATGTCTCCACCGATGAGGTGTATGGCACACTGGGCCCGGGGGACCCGGCGTTTACCGAGCAGACCCCGTTTGCCCCCAACAGCCCGTACTCCGCCTCCAAGGCCGCATCCGATCACCTGGTCCGCTCCTACTTTCACACCTATGGCCTGCCAGTGCTCACGACCAACTGCTCCAACAACTATGGCCCCTACCAGTTCCCGGAAAAGCTGATCCCGCTGGTCTTCATCAACGCCCTGGAAGGCAAGCCCCTGCCCATCTATGGCGACGGCATGCAGATCCGGGACTGGCTGCACGTGGAGGATCACTGCCGGGGTATCGATGCGGTGCTGCAGGGCGGGCGTCTGGGTGAGACCTACAACATCGGCGGTGTCAATGAGTGGGCCAACATCGACATCGTCAAGACCATCTGTCAGCGGCTGGACCAGCTGCGCCCGGGCGACCAGCCCAAGGCAGAGCTGATCACCTATGTCAAAGACCGCCCCGGCCACGACCGCCGCTATGCCATCGACGCCGGCAAGATGAATCGCGAACTCGGCTGGAAACCCAGCTACACCTTCGAGACCGGTATCGAGCAGACCCTCGACTGGTACCTGGTAAATCAGGCTTGGTGGGAACGCGTCCGTGACGGCGCCTACCGCAGCTACTACGAAAAGCACTACGGACGATAGCCGGCACCAAAACCAAAGTCAAAACCAAAGTCAAAGGCAAAGTCAAAACCAAAGTCAAAGGCAAAGTCAAAGTCAAAGTCAAAAGCATTCTCGCGCAAAGACGCAAAGACGCAAAGGAAAATCAAAAACTAAAAACAGAAAACAGAAAACAGAAAATAAAATATTGCTTTGATGCAGTGTGACTGTCTGACAGAGGGGAAACACTTGCAGGATCTAGGTTGTAGTTTGGCCACGCTTTATTATGGTGGCGGGTTGAAAAGAACGGGTTCTGAATAGTCGTAAAAAAATCAATCGTGCAAGGATGCTATAAATGACTGAAAATGAAATCAGCAGAGTCGTCGTGGATGCGGCAATTACCGTCCACAGGTCACTGGGGCCAGGATTGCTGGAAAGCGTTTACGAAGTGGCACTTGCCCACGAATTGCAGCGACGCGGTCTTAGCATCGAGCGCCAGGTCTCCATGCCGATCAAATACGCTGGTATCAGCTTCGATGAAGGATTTCGGGCGGATATCGTCGTCGATAAAAAGGTAATACTGGAGCTGAAATCGGTGGAAAGCATTACACTAGCGCACAGAAAACAGATTCAGACCTACCTGCGGCTCAGCCGCTGCAAACTGGGTTTGTTGCTGAATTTTGGCGCAGCCCTTATGAAGCACGGAATTACCCGGGCAGTAAACGGCCTGTAAAGAAAACCTTTACCAAGCAATCATTTTTTATGTTTTGTTTTGTTTTGGTTTTCCTTTGCGTCTTTGCGCGAGAATGCTTTTGACTTTGACTTTGACTTTAAGTTATCAACCCCCGGCTTTTTTGCGGAACAGGTAGTGTCCGTTGCCGTAGACTTCACCGCCACCGGGGGCGAACAGGACTACCTTGCACTGAATGAAATAGTCGTTCCAGTGGCGCACTGCCGCCTCTGACAACACCGGGCCGTAGAGCTCATCCATGTGCTCCCAGAAACGGCGGTGCCACTCCTCCAGGGTGCGCCAGTAGTTGAAACCGTTGAGATACCAGCTCTGCTGCAGATCGAAAAACTCCGTCTGCTGCTCGATCAGCTCGAAGGGCCAGACGTGCCCACCCGGGTAGAACTTGCCGATCAGGGTGACCTTGGAGTCGTGGTACTGGGGGAACACCGGCCTGGAGACGATCAGATGCAGGAACAGCCGGCCGCCGGGCTTCAGCAGGGCGTGGATACGCTCCATCGCCGAGTGCAGATTATTAATGTGCTCGCAGGCACCCACCGCGAATGCGATGTCGTACCGGTTCTCGCCCAGCTCTGCCATGGGGACGGTACTGAAATCCCCCTCGATCAGTCGCAGCCGGCGCTGGTACAGGGGGTGCCCGGGGTTCTCCATACACTCCCGGATATAGCCGGTCTGCACCCTGCTGGGGGTGATGCTGGTGATCTCCATCTCCGGGTATTCGCCAAACAGGTAAGTCTCCAGCGGGCCGAAGCCGCAGCCGATATCGAATACCCGCTCGTCACCCCGGATGCCGGCCCGTTGGGCGACCAGCTCGAACTTGGCCCGTTCCGCCTGTTCCAGCGAGAGACTGGAGGCCTTGACCGCCTCCTCCGTCTCTCCGTACCAGGCCATGGTGTAGGCCATGAATTCCGGGTCCAGAAAGGCCCGGAACATCTCGGTGGGGGCATCGAAGTGCTCATCCATCAACCGCTCGGTCTGGGCCCACATGGGGCCCTCATCGGTTGGGATGCCGGCGGCCTCCAACGATATCGGATCCTTGGTTAAACGCTGGTATTCGCGGGTGAAATAACGGGTCAGCCGCTCCTCGTACAGCCGCAGATCTTCTGAACCATAAGGCAGAATGCCTGCTTCGAGCAGGGTGTGTCGAAGTTTGGCCATTCACGACTCCAGGAATATGTCACGCTTGGAGAGGTAATGCTGCAGCGCCTTGTGTGAGTCCCGACAGCACTGTTTGAGCTCGATCAACAGCTTGTCGATGTTGTCGGGGAGACGATCGGTCGGCAGCCGGGTGAACTTTACACCGATGTGATAGAGATCGAGCATGCCCAGGCTGCCGGCCCCATCCTTGATGGTGTGACCGATATCCTGCAGCTGCCGGCCGCCACCCTGGCGTATTGCCTCTTCGACCTGACGGGAGAACTGTTGGCACTCCCGGTCGAAGTTGCCCAGCAGTTCGGCCAGAAATTCTCGCCCCTTACCCAGCTGTTCCAACTCCTCCAGGCGTTGCCCATCCAGTGTGAGCCCGTCGATTACGATTGCCTGGGAGTTGCCATAGATGGTGGAGACGTTATTTCCATGGCCGTCGGCAGGGTGTTCGATGTGGCGCTGGGCCACCCGTTCCACTTGGTCCAGCAGCTGTCGGGAGGTGAAAGGCCGGACCAGGATGGCGTCGACACCGGCGTCGTCACAGGCCTGGGCCGCACTGGCGGAGCGGCTGTTGAGCAGCATGATGAAGGGTATCCACGCCTCATCGAGCCGGGTGAAACGGTAGAGCTTGAAGGTCTCGAGCCCGCTGATCTCTTGCAGCTGATAGGAGGCAATGGTCAGGTCGAAGCGGTGGCTGTCGATAGCGTCGAGTACCCGCGCCCCGTCGTCCACCAGAAACACCCGGTGTCCCGCCCGCTGCAGGATCATCCGGATGCGCTGCTGCTCGTTGGGGTCGTTCTCCGCCAGCAGCAACTGGAGTGACTGAGACTGGCCCCGGCCGTTGTAGTGATCCAGCAGCTGCACCACCTGAGGTTCATTCTCCAGCGGCTGAGGGGCAATGCCGTGAAGTGCACCGAACAGCAGGGTCTTGTCCAGCGGCGTGCGCAGCAGCCGGTTATAGCCGAGGGAGTAGAACTGATCCACCAGGGAGGCCAGCGCCGGCATGCCGATGTGGATCAGATGCAGTGCCTGCAACGCCGGGTCGGAGCGGAGACTGATGGCAAACTGACGGGAGTCCATGTCGAACTGACCCTGATTCACGATGACCGCGTGATACGGGGTGTGCCGTCGCTCACCCTCGATCAGCGCGGCAAAGGCACGGACACTGCTCTCGCACACCCGGGTCTCGGCCCCCCAGGAGTCGAGATGACGCTGGATGCCATGCTGGTCGTGACGGTCGTTGGACAGCAGCAGGATCCGTTTGCCTGCCAGCCTCGCGGGTTTCAGACTATTTCTGCCGCTGACGGTGGCGCGCTTTTTCAACCGTTTCAAGGGGGGCGGCCCGGTCGCCGCAGGTGCATTTTCAAGGGTGCTGGCGAAGGCATCCTGTTCCGGCCCCGCAGCCCGTTGGCCGAAGGCGGTAAACATCAGAATCAACAGCGCGGCGATGACCAGACCGCCGGCCAGCCAAACGGCGGAGGGGGCCGACAACAGCTCTGTGGCGGCCAGGGCAACGGCAGCGAGCAGCAGGGCCAGCGGGATCGATGCCTGAACGCGGGCAGCCGGCGGGCGCCGGCGTAGTCCCTGTTCCTTGTCGTTATCCCGGGCGGGGGGATGGCTGTCCACGGCTGTTTCCGGTTCAGTTGGTGACGGGGTGGGGCGCAGAGGCACGCGGCTGCTTTACGTTCATGATCAGATCGAGCCGAGCAAAAAAGGCGTCGATACAGTTCGGGTCGAAGTGCTTCCCGCGCTGCGTCTGCATGTATTCCAGGGTCTGCTCCAGGCTCCAGGGCTGTTTGTAGGGCCGCTCGGACTGCAGTGCATCGAACACGTCCGCCACCGCGGCCACCCTGGCCTCGATCGGTATCTCATTGCCGGCCAGACCCTTGGGATAGCCGGTGCCATCATAACGCTCATGGTGGCCGAGGGCGATGACCGCCCCGGACTGCAGGTAGCAGGATGGGCTGTCGCGGAGAATCTCGTAGCCGATGCGGGTATGCGTCATCATGGTCTGCCACTCCCTCTGACTCAGCCGGCCCTTCTTCAACAGGATGTGGTCGGGGATGCCGATCTTACCGATATCGTGCATCGATGCGGCGTGGCGGATGACCTGGCAGGTCTCCTTCTCCAGCCCGATCTTCTGGGCGATCAGATAGGCGTACTCCGCCATCTGCACCACATGGTTACCCGTTCCCTTGTCCCGGTACTCGCCCGCCTTGGCCAGCCTCAGCAGGGTCTCCTGTTCCCGTTGTTCCAGCTCGTGGGTCTTGAGAAATACCTGCTGTTCCAGCCAGCGCGCCCGGTCACGGATGATCTCCTGCTGCTGGCGCAGTTTCAGCAGATTGCGGCAGCGGGCCCGGCACTCATAATGGTCGATGGGTTTGGAGAGGAAGTCTGTGGCACCCGCCTCCAGCGCTTTATAGCGCACCGATTTGTCGTCGACACAGGTGATGATAACCACCGGTACATCGGCACTGGTGGGGATCTGGCGCAGCCAATGGGTGAACTCCACCCCGTCCATCTTCGGCATCTTGTAGTCAGTGACCACCAGGTCGTGGTTGTTCTCTTTGGCCCACTGAAGCGCCTCCACCGGGTCCGAAAAAGAGGCCACCTGGATATCGTCACTGATGGAACGGACGAGCTCTTCGAGAATCATCCGGCTTATCGATTGATCATCGAGGATCAATACGGTCGACATAGGTTGTTTCCGATTCGCTGTAAGGAAATGGAATCCTCCATAAAAAACAGAATGATAGCTGATATTGACAGTAATGTGTTATCGCTTTGCAAAATTCGGGCGGCTGTTTTAGTAATCGTTTACGGTTAATCGTTTACGGTTTACGGTTTTTCAACGAACCATGTAATCCTTGAAGCATTTTCGATATCGATTCCTGAATCAGTTCTACCGCGTCATACCCAGAAAATACATCCACTTCCACAGATAACACCCTGCTTTTTCGACGAAAACTGCAAACTGATAACCGTGAACGGTTACCTGTTTTATCTATGCCGCCAACGGTTTTTCAGAAGATTATGTCGGTAATATCGGTAATTCCCCTGTAATCTGTACCTGAATCTCAGTTAACACTGAACCAACCCATTCAACTACAATAATAGACAATTCAGCTGAACCTATTAAGAGCGACCCACGCCGTTTGCGGCCACAAATCTAGAGAATAACAAAATCAAACACTTACGTTTATGTTATTTATGAGGTCTCACAAAAATGAACGACATTCGTACTGTTTTCCTGGCGCTTCTGCTCCTGCTGCTGCCCGCCTTCCAGGCCCAGGCAGCCCCGATGATGGTAGACGGGACGTGGTTGGAACAGCACCTGGGAGACTCGAACCTGGTCGTCGTCGATATGAGCATGGAAGATACCCAGTATCAGCGTTTCCACCTGCCCGGTGCGGTGCGGTTACCCTACAACGCCCTGATCCAGAAAAACCGCAACGGTGTCACCCGGATCGTGGGCGGGCAGCGCCTCTCCAATGTTCTCGGCCTGCTGGGCATAGAAGAGACTGACCATATAGTGGTCTACGACGACATGGGAGGTCTGCAGGCGGCCCGCCTGTTCTGGACCCTGGAACAAACCGGTCATCCGCAGGTATCGGTACTGGATGGCGGCTTGGTGAAATGGATCCTGGATGGCCGCAAGGTGTCTAACCAGCCGGTGAAACCCCAACGAGTTCAGTACCGCCTGGCTGGAAAGGGGAGGGATAACAACGCCGACCTGCGGCAGGTACAGACCGCCATCAAAGATGGCAACAGCGCCCTGCTCGATGTCCGCAGCAAGCAGGAGTACGCCGGCAGCCCGAAGGCCAAGCGCAGTGGCCACATCCCGGGTGCTCGCTGGTGGCCATGGGAGCAGGCGGTGGATTTCAAGCAGAGTTTCGTCGCCGCCAACCCGGAGATGCTACTGCAGAAACTGGCGCAGGCGGGGGTAGAGAAGGGCAAATCGACCATCGTCTACTGTCAGTCCGGCCACCGTGCCGCCCACACCTACCTCACTCTGCGGCGGCTGGGCTTCGACCAGGTCCGCATGTATGATGGCTCCATGGCCGAGTGGAGCCAGACCCCGGATGCACCCCTGAAAAAAGGCCTGACCCCCTGAAAACCGGAGGGGTGGTTCTTGCGCAAAGGCGCATGAAAACCTTAAAAGCATACTCGCGCAAAGACACAAAGAAAACCTTAAAAAACAAGAAGATTGATTATTGCTGGAGCGTAACCGTTCACTCCCCCTGCCGTTTTGAACCCCTCACCCTAACCCTCGGCTTTGGCATCCTGCGTCGCTCTACCTCCTCCATCCATGGAGTCGTCTCCCTGAGGGCAGCAATTCTCAATTTGGGTGGGTTGCTTAACGGCAGC
>JAUXBK010000153.1 GCA_030619405.1 Sedimenticola sp.
CCGTATAGCGATATTTGCTCCCTTGGAAATCACAATAAGGATTCCACTCGGTCGCAAATTCGCTCTACGAATCAATATCTTGCACTCTGTAAGCACGATCACTTGCAGGATCTAGGTGACAAACCCTGCTACAATCCATAAATAAAACTGCTGTTGTCAGAATGCTGCTTAATCTATTATTTATCGCATAGCGGCGATAGTGGGGGAAAAGACCAGATGCCTTTGACAGACCTTCTGATGGAAGGCGTGAATCTGCTGCTGCTGGGTATGGGCAGCGTCTTTGTGTTTCTTGCAACCCTGGTACTGGCGATGAACGGCATGTCCCACCTGGCACGTCGAATCGAGCCGGAACAACTGCCCCTGCAACTCCGACCGGCAGCTGCGCCGACTGCCCGTTCTGACCTGGACGATGAGATCATCGTCGTGATCTCGGCGGCGGTCCGCCATTATCGGTCCTGAAACCACCCCAGCCGGGGCGCAGGTGATTAGCTTTCTACGCGCCTTCAACCATTATCCTGTAAAGATTAGAGACTTATGAAGGATACAAAACCCCTGGGTATTACCGATGTCGTCCTGCGCGATGCCCATCAGTCCCTGTTTGCAACCCGACTGAGAATCGAGGATATGCTGCCTATCGCCCCTAAGCTGGATCAGGTGGGCTTCTGGTCCCTGGAGACCTGGGGTGGCGCAACCTTCGATGCCTGTATCCGGTTCCTGGGGGAGGATCCATGGGAGCGGCTGCGCCAGTTGAAGGCGGCGATGCCCAACACCCCGCAGCAGATGCTGTTCCGGGGCCAGAATATCCTGGGCTACCGGCACTACGGAGACGATGTGGTCGAGGCCTTCGTGGAGCGGGCCGCGACTAATGGTATGGACGTGTTTCGTATCTTTGATGCCATGAATGACCTGCGTAACCTGGAGACGGCGGTGCAGGCGACCCTGGCAGTAGACAGGCACGCCCAGGGCACCATGTCCTACACCGTCAGCCCGGTGCACGACATGGGCTATTGGCTCGATATGGCGAAGCGTCTGGAGGATATGGGGTGCCACTCCATCTGTATCAAGGATATGGCGGGACTGCTGACACCCTATGTTGCCTTCGAGATGGTGAGCCGGCTGAAAGAGATCGTCTCTCTGCCCATTGCTCTGCACTCCCATGCTACCACGGGAATGAGCGTGTCGACCCTTACCAAGGTGGCCGAAGCGGGTATCGACATGGTGGACACCGCCATCTCCTCCATGAGCATGACCTACAGCCACTCAGCGACCGAGTCGATGGTGGCGATCCTGCAGGGAACCGAACGGGATACCGGGCTGGATCTGGAGTTGCTGGAGGAGATAGCGGCCTATTTTCGCCAAGTGCGGAGCAAGTACGCGAAGTTCGAGGGTTCACTCAAAGGGATAGACTCAAGGATTCTGGTGGCGCAGGTGCCGGGCGGCATGCTCACCAACATGGAGAATCAACTCAAGGAGCAGGGCGCCACGGATAAACTCGACCAGGTGCTGGAGGAGATCCCCAGGGTGAGAAAGGATCTGGGGTACATACCGCTGGTGACGCCCACTTCCCAGATCGTGGGCAGCCAGGCGGTACTCAACGTGCTGGCCGGGGAACGCTACAAAAGCCTGACCAAGGAGACCTCCGGCATTCTGAAGGGTGAGTACGGGGCCACTCCGGCACCGGTCAACCAGGAGCTCCAGGCACGGGTACTGGGTGCCGGGGGGAAAGCCATCACCTGCAGACCTGCGGACCTGATTCCCCGGGAGCTGGAGAATTTGACCAAGGAGTTCAACGGGCTGGCGCGGGAACATGGGATCCAGGTGGCACAGGATGCGACAGAGGATGTGCTGATCTACGCCCTGTTTCCCCAGGTTGGGCTCAAGTTCCTGCAGAACCGCAACGATCCTGAGGCCTTCGAACCGGCCCCGGGCCATGAGCCCGAACCGGCGGCTGACCCTGTCACCTCCACTGCCAAGGCTCCGGTGGGGCAAGCGGAAACCTACACTGTCACTGTCAACGGCAGACCCTACGATGTCCAGGTGGCCCCGGGTGGTGAGATACAGCAGGTGTCGGCTGCTGCTGGCACTGCGGTCCCCTCCCCTGGGGTGTCAGCGAACACAAGAGCAGTGCCGGCGCCACTGGCAGGGACCATATTCAAGATAAACGTCGCTGAAGGGGCGAAGGTGTCTGCCGGTGACGTGGTGATGATCATGGAGGCGATGAAGATGGAGACTGAGGTCCGTGCGCCCCAGGCTGGTGTGGTCCAGTCCGTGACCGTGAAGGAGGGGGATGCGGTGCAGGTGGGGGATCCCCTGCTGTTGCTGGCCTGAGCCGATGGAAAGCGCACAAGCTCTCTGGCAATCGACGGGGATCGCCAACATGACCTCAGGTCAGCTGTTCATGATGCTGATCGGTGGTCTGCTGATCTATCTGGCCATCGCCCGGAAATTTGAACCATTGCTGCTGCTGCCCATCGGATTCGGTGCTATCTTGAGTAATATTCCGGTTGCCGGTATCGCCGGCCCGGATGGGCTGCTGGGGTACGTCTATCACGTTGGCATCGAGACCGGTGTCTTCCCCCTGCTCATTTTCATGGGAGTGGGGGCATTGACCGATTTCAGTGCCCTGATCGCCAGGCCGACTACCCTGTTCCTGGGGGCGGCAGCCCAGTTCGGCATCTTTTCCACCCTGCTGGGCGCCCTGGCGCTAAATCTGGTACCGGGGTTCGATTTTACCCTGGCGGATGCCTCTGCCATCGCCATTATCGGCGGGGCGGACGGGCCGACGGCCATCTTTCTAGCATCCCGGCTGTCACCGGACCTGCTGGGGGCCATCGCTGTTGCCGCCTACTCGTATATGGCGCTGGTGCCGATCATCCAGCCCCCGATCATGAAGGCATTGACCACCGAGACAGAGCGCAGGGTGGTGATGTCCCAGTTGCGGCCGGTCAGTCGTCTGGAGAAGATCTTTTTCCCGTTTACGGTTCTAATTCTCTGTATTCTGTTTCTGCCATCGGCGGCACCGCTGATCGGTATGCTAATGTTCGGTAACCTGCTGCGGGAGGCAGGGGTGGTGGAACGTCTGAGCAAGGCGGCTCAGAACGAGATAATCAATATCGTCACCATCTTTCTCGGACTGGCGGTAGGTTCCAAGCTCTCAGCCGATCGTTTCCTGACCCTGGAGACGCTGGGGATCCTGGCACTGGGCGCCATCGCCTTCTGTATCGGTACTGCCGCCGGGGTATTGATGGGCAAAGGGATGAACCGACTCACCGGTGGCAAGGTCAATCCGTTGATCGGCGCCGCGGGCGTCTCAGCGGTACCGATGGCAGCGCGGGTGGTCAACAAGGTCGGGCTCGAAGCGGATCAGCACAATTTTTTACTGATGCACGCCATGGGGCCGAACGTCGCCGGCGTCATCGGTTCCGCCGTGGCCGCCGGAATGCTGCTGGCGGTGGTAGGTGGCCCATAACACCTTCCTTCCGCATAACCTCGTGAAACCGCGATAATTTTTTGACGTTTTTTCTTCCCCGTAATATCATTGCGCGCTTATGTCGTCGCACTTACCCGATTTCGTCGACCCGTGGCGCCTTGCCGAGCGTGGGAAAGGTTTCTCCGGTCAGATCGAGCTGGCCCGTCTGCCGCGCCTTGCCGAAGCGCTGGCGAGTCCCGCCGGACACGCTGATTTCGATCTGCAATTCGGTTGGGACGGGGAAAAAAGGATCCACATCACCGGAACCGTGCGTGCGCGCCTGGCACTGAAGTGCCAGCGCTGCCTGGAGCAGATGAACCAGGCGGTGGATGTCGCTGTCAATCTAGTCGTCATCGAGGTTCAGGAACAGGCAGCACTTCTTTCCGAAGATGTCGATCCGGTATTGGCAGAGGAGGGGCAGATCAGTTTAATGGATCTGATCGAAGACGAGCTGCTGCTCTCGATACCTCAGGTGCCGCGCCATGCGCCGGAACTTTGCAGGGTCGATCCCGCTGACCTGGAGTCGGTGAACGAACTGGAAGATACGATGGCTGATCCCACTCCTTTCGCGGTGCTGGAAGGTTTGAAATCGAAACGACAGAATTGAGTTTATTTTATTACCTAGATCCTGTAAGTGATCGTGCTTACAGGGTGCAAGATTCGTAGAGCGAATTTGCGACCGAGTGGAATCCTTATTGTGATTTCCAAGGGAGCAAATATCGCTATACGGATCAAGAGCTTGTACTATGTGAGTGTGAGCACTTGCAGGATCTAGGTCCAAGGTCACGACATCCCCTGGTATCACAGATGGTCTGCCATCCGTTACCGCTTTAGAGACAAGAGAAAAGGCCGTGGGTTCCACGGCATCCCGGGATCTACACTATGTTTGGATTTGGAAAACGCAATAAACGGGAACCGCAGGAGACGCCGCAGGCAGTCTCACCCCCCGCCGAGGAAGAGATGCAGAAGCAAGGGCTCTTCTCCCGCCTCAAGAGCAAACTGGCCCGCACCCGCAGCAACCTGACCGACGGGCTCGCCAACCTGATACTGGGCCGCAAGAGCATAGACGACGAGCTGCTGGAAGAGCTGGAGACCCTGCTGCTGCTGGCGGATGTCGGTGTGAATGCCACCAGTCGCATCATCGACGACCTCACCGGGCGGGTTAAAAGAAAAGAACTCTCCGACCCCCAGGCGCTGACCCGGGTACTGAAGGAGCAGCTGCTGGAGATACTCGAACAGTGCGACCAGCCGGTGATTCAAGCGGCCAAAGGGCGGCCGCAGGTAATCCTGATGGTGGGCATCAATGGTGCCGGCAAGACCACCACTATCGGCAAGCTGGCCAAGATGCTGCAGCAGGAGGAGCAGAGTGTGATGCTGGCTGCCGGCGACACCTTTCGCGCCGCCGCAGTGGAGCAGTTGCAGACCTGGGGTGAACGCAACACCATCCCGGTCATCGCCCAGCACAGCGGCGCCGACTCCGCCTCGGTGATCTACGACGCCCTGGAAGCGGCCACGGCACGGCATGTGGATGTGCTGATCGCCGACACCGCCGGCCGTCTGCACACCAAGGGTAACCTGATGGAGGAGCTGACCAAAATCGCCCGGGTGATGAAGAAGATCGACCCGGACGCGCCCCACGAGGTGATGCTGGTGATGGATGCCACCACCGGTCAGAACGCCCTCAACCAGGCAGAGCAGTTCAACCGGTCCGTGGGCCTCACCGGTATCACCCTGACCAAACTGGACGGCACCGCCAAAGGCGGCATCGTGTTCGCCATCACCGACAGGCTCAGAATACCGATCCGCTTCATCGGTGTCGGAGAGGCGATCGACGACCTGCGCCACTTCGATGCCAGGGAGTTCGTAGACGCCCTGTTCGAAAAATAGGCGTCAAGGGAGAAGTCAGGGTATGCTGAATACACTCCCCTCTCACGAGGTATGGGGGGAGGGTTGGAGTCGATACTTTACATGAGGGGGGCTCATGAACCTGTTCAAGAACAACGTAGGTAAAATCGACCGGATCATCCGCATCGTCCTGGGCGTGCTGCTGATCGGCAATGTCTTCTATGCCCTGCAGACACCTGTCGGATGGGTCGGGGTCATCCTGCTGATAACCGGAATCGCCGGCATCTGCCCGCTCTATTCGCTGCTGGGCATGAGCACCAAGAGCACCGGGGAGAAACTGGGCCTGAAGTAATACCTAGATCCTGCAAGTGCTCACACTCACATAGCACAAGCTCTTGATCCGTATAGCGATACTTGCTCCCTTGGAAATCACAATAAGGATTCCACTCGGTCGCAAATTCGCTCTACGAATCAATATCTTGCGCTCTGTAAGCACGATCACTTGCAGGATCTAGGTAATAACCGGCGCCGGCTGGCGGATCTTGAAATAGACGACCTTTGCAAAACAACAGAAAAATGGATTGATAACATGGACTTGACAAGCATTCTCCTCTTTCTTGCCATCGGTGCCGTCGCCGGCTGGCTGGCCGGCCTCCTGATGAAGGGGGGTGGATTCGGGATCCTTGGCAATATCGTCGTCGGCATCCTCGGCGCCGTGGTGGGCGGTTTCCTGTTCGGGGTGCTGGGCATCTCGGCAGCCGACGGTTTGATCGGCTCCATCATCACAGCCACAGCAGGCGCTGTGGTCCTGCTGTTCATCGTGGGCCTGGTCAAGAAGAATTAGTCCGGGAGCCTGGCGCGTGACCACACACTACGAAGGCAGTTGCCACTGTGGTTCCATCCGCTTCTCCTTCAATGGCGAAGAGATCACGGGGGGGATTCGCTGCAACTGCTCCCTCTGCGCCCGCAAGGGTGCGATGATGACGCCCGAGGCCATCCCCCCCGAGCGCTTCCACATCGAAGCGGAAAAGGATGCGTTGGGGCTCTACCAGTTTGGCTCGAAGACCGCCAAACACTATTTCTGCCGGAACTGCGGCATCTACACATTTCACGAAACCGCCCGACAACCGGGACACTTTCGCGCCAACCTCGGCTGTATCGAAGGGGTCGACCCGTTCGCCCTGGACGCAAA
>JAUXBK010000235.1 GCA_030619405.1 Sedimenticola sp.
AAACGATTTTTTTATCAGTTCAGGGGGATGAAAGTTCAAGGCCGATACCTGCGGTTTCCTGCCACCCTGGCGGGCGAAAATGTAGCGTTCAGCACTGTATCGGCCATGGGATAAAGAACTGTACTCCTCATTTGTAACCGTTCAGTCCCCTCTCCTAAAATCCCCTCTCCCTCAAGGAGAGAGGTTCAAAACGGGAGGGGGACTGAACGGTTACCTTCATTTTTGTGCCCTGTTTTTTTAAAATGCCATCAAGCACAGAAAATGGCCGCAGATCGACGCGGATTACACAGATATTTTTATGGCTTTGATGCATGTCTGAATGGTTACTGATCCAATGATACACGGTAAAAACAGGTATGATAGCCTGCTGGAAGACCCGAATCAGACCACCCTTCAGGAATGCGCACTCCCGACTCCCAGCGTACCGGTGTCATCACCGCGCTCCTCGCCTTTCTGATCTGGGGGTTCTCGCCCCTCTACTACCGGGCGGTGGGGTCGGCATCGTCGCTGGAGATCCTCTCTCACCGGGCGGTCTGGTCCCTGCTCTTCACCCTGGTGCTGATCCTGCTGAGCGGCCAGCACCGCACACTCTACAGCCTGTTCCGCAAACCGCGGCTGCTGCTCCTGCTGCTGGTCAGCGCCCTGCTGCTGGGGGTTAACTGGCTGGCGTTCATCTGGGCGGTGAACAACGGTCAGGCGCTGGAGGCGAGCATGGGCTATTTCATCTTTCCCATCGTCATGCTGCTGCTCGGGGGGGTGTTCCTGGGGGAGCAGCTGAACCCTCGTCAACTGCTGGCGGTGGCGCTGGTGCTGCTGGGGGTGCTCAACTTGCTGATCATGCAGCACCAGCTGCCCTGGATCGCCCTGCTGCTGGCGACAACCATGGGCTTCTACAGCCTGCTGCGCAAATGGATACCGGTGGACTCACTGGTGGGCCTCACGGTGGAGTGCCTGCTGCTGTTTCCCGCCGCCGTCCTCTATCTGGTGCACTTGGAGCGGAGTGGCACCCTTGCCTTCGGCAGCCGGGGGGTGGCGCTCGATCTGCTGCTGGCCGCTTCCGCCCTGGTCACCGCCCTGCCCCTGCTGCTCTACAACTTCTCCACCCGGAGGCTGCGCCTGGGAACGGTGGGGCTGATCCAGTATCTCAGCCCCACCTGCCAGTTCCTGCTGGCCGTGCTGCTATTCGACGAGCCCTTCACCCGCCCCCACCTCTACACCTTCCTGCTGATCTGGGGCGGGCTGCTGCTGTTCAGCCTGGACTCGCACCGGCGGCTGCGCCGGGAGCTGCGGACGCCGCCGGCCTGACCCGGAGAAACACACCCGGCGTTCAGGCCTTGCCGATCAGGGCCGCACGTAGGCGTATCCCTGCTTCTGCAGTTCCCGATTTTATTCCCAGAATCTCTGCGCCCAGTCGAGATCACCGGGAATATGACCCCGGTCGATCTCCACCCGGGCCCGTTCCAGACCCTCGGGGCCAAGGGTCTGCTCGATGAAGGGGAAGAAGCCCTTCTCCTCCAGGTTCACGTGCGCCTTCAGCAGGGAGAGGAACTGCTCCAGCCGCGGGACCCGATCCGCTCCCGCCTGCCGGAGGCCCTCCTTCATCGCCCGAAACCGGCGGTGCTCTTCCAGCACCTGCTGCACCGAGGGCTCCTGCCGCTGTGCCTCGGTGAGCCGGCTGACCAGTGCCTGCTCTTCCAGCCGGAAGTGGGGCTCCAGAAACTTTTCGGTCACATGCAGGGCGTAGGCCCCGATCACGGCGGGGTCGCTCCCCTGCTCCAACCCCTTGCGGATGTGGCGGGCGAACTTGAGGGCGTCATGGTGCTCCCAGGAGAGCTTCTTCAACTGTTCACTGCGTTTCATAATTCCTTCACCAGGTATCGGCTCGTGCCGGACTGCTCTCAGACCAGAAAGGGGTTGCTCTGGCGTTCATGCCCCATGGTGGACATAGGACCATGGCCGGGGATGAAGGCCACGTCGTCCCCCAGGGACAACAGCTGCTCCCGGATGGAGCGCAGCAGGATGGCGTGATCACCCCGGGGAAAATCGGTACGGCCGATGCCCCCGCGGAACAGTACGTCACCAACGATGGCCAGCCGTTCACCCGGGTGGTAGAAGATGACGTGGCCTGGTGTATGCCCCGGGCAGTGGCGCACCTCCAGCGTCTCCCCGCCCACCGTGACCCGGTCGCCCTGGGCCAGCCAGCGCGCCGGCTCGAAGGGTTCGGCCGGGGGGAAGTCGAACATGCGGGCCTGCTCGGTCAGGGCCACGATCCAGAAGCGGTCCTCCCGCTGAGGCCCCTCGATGGGGATTCCGAGGCGTCGGGCCAGTTCACCGGCACCTCCCGCGTGATCGATGTGGGCGTGGGTGATGAGGATCTTCTCCAGCCGCACCCCCTGGGCTTCGGCCGCCGAGAGGATAAGGTCGAGGTCACCACCCGGATCCACCACCGCCCCGGTACCGCTCTTGTCGTCCCACAGCAGGGTGGCGTTCTGTTCCAAAGGGGTAACCGGAATGATCTGATATTTCATGGGGTTCCAAAGAGAAGTCGTAACTCTCAATAACTCCGTGCCTACTCCGCATCCTGCATAATGAGCGCTGTAGGGTGGGCACAAAATACGTGCCCACCCTACTGACTAGCGGGTTTGCTTTCCGCGGTCGCCGACGAGGATATTGCTACGGTTCATATCCAGGATACGCCCGCCGATGCCTTTTACCTGCTGGAGATCCTCGGCCGAGCCGAAGGGTCCGTTCTGCTCGCGGTAGGCGATGATCGCCCTCGCCTTCGAATCGCCTACGCCATTCAGGCCGGCCGCCAGGGTCTGAGCATCGGCGGTATTGATATCGATGGGTTCTGCCGCAGCGATGCCGGAGAGTGCCAGCATCAGGGCGAAGACAAACATCCGTGTAATCCTATCCATGGTTTTTTCTCCTAATTTTATCGCTTCATCACGATCCGGGTCCGACAGGAACCGGATTCCCCTTCCTGGGGATTTCGAGGTTAATGCCTTGATTCACTGTTGTCAATCCTCTTTCGGGCTGGTTTTTGGTGATCGCGCAAACACGCAAAGGGAAAAACATCTGCTGGCTGAGTCTGGTGCCAGGTGGCGCAGGAGCGCCACGGGGGAAAGGGCAGAGCAAGCCTTAGGGACTTGGAAAATATTAAATTACGTGATTTGCGCCGGATAGGGCTTCGTCTTCAAGGCGCGCCAAGGGGCGCATACTCGTTGTATGTAACCCTTGGCGCAACACCGAAGACG
>JAUXBK010000094.1 GCA_030619405.1 Sedimenticola sp.
AGGGTCGAGGTACTAGGTACTAGGAAAAGAAAAAAACAACCCAAAACCCAACCGTGAACTAAGGGTTGAGTGGGGAAAGGTTCTATCTTTTCCTAGTACCTAGTACCTAGTACCTAGTACCTAGTGTACCTAGCACCTAGTACCTGCCTTTAAAGATATTCCGGCAGGTATTTTCGGATATCCGCAGGGTTCTGCAGGGTCAGCTCCTTGGGGATCTCCTCTGCTACCAGTTTCTGCAGGGCGGCGGACATCTGTTTTCTCAGTATGCCCAGGAATGCCGGGGCGGCAATGATGTAGAGTTTGCTGAAGCGGTCGGCCGTGCGGGCCGATTCCAGGGTATCGTTGAGCTGGCTGGCAAAGCGGAGGGCCTGCTCGTGCTTGACGTCGGTTTTGCCTCCCATGTCGTGGCTGGTCGATCCCGGGCTGCGGTCACGCCCGGCTTTGTCGGCCACCAGGTCACCTTCATGCAACCTCCCCGCCGGGTGGGTAAGTGTCTCGATCTCCTCCAGGGATGCGGTGGGTCTCTCCGCGGTAAATATTCTGGCACGGCTCGAATCTCCAACTACTACCCAGATTTCACTCATAGTAACCCCCTTCAATCTAAATGGACTCATTGTAAATATTGGTGTCTGTAACGCATCTTTCAAGCAGGAAAAATTCCTATCTTTGTAACCGTCCATGGGATCAATAGACATCGATCCGCGGCCATTTCTTTTTCGTGAACCTACCCCCCTAGTACAGCAAATGCTAAGTCCCTACGAACAGAATGTAGGTTGGATTAGGCGCGCACCTCACTGATATTTCAGGTTATCACATACTTATGAGCGCGCCGTAATCCGACACCCTGATACCTCGTACTTAGTATTTTCTGTACTAGCTCATTATACCTGCGGTTATTAGGGTATATCAGCCCTGTTCAGGTCTATCGTTTATCTTATCCTCATCCTCTTCCTCCTCGCACCCGGGGACACCGCTGTCGGGCGGGGTGAGGTGATACTGCCGGATCATGCGTCTCAACCGGGGGCGTGAGATGCTAAGGATCTCGCACGCCTGCCCCTTGTGCCAGAGGGTGGCATCCAATACCCGCTGGATATGAGACCGTTCCATCTCTTCCAGGCTCCACTGTGCGATTGGCTTGTCCCACGACTCCCCGTCGGGGTGTGGTCCCCGTTCCTTGCAGAGCGTTGGGGGAAGCAGGTCACGGGTTATATTGTCACCGCGGGAGAGGGCCACGCTCTTCATCAGGACGTTTTCCAGTTCCCGGATATTGCCTGGCCATTGGTAGTTTTCCAGGCAGTCGACGACGTCCCTGGCGATATGCGTGACGTTTCGATGCAGCTCCCGGTTGATCCGCCCCAACAGTGTCTGGATCAGGTCCATCAGATCCTCCTTGCGCTCACGCAGCGGGGGGAGGTGGATATTGACTACTTGCAGCCGGTAGTAGAGATCCTCTCGGAATCCCCCGTCCCTGACCCGTTGTTCGAGATCCACGTTGGTGGCGGTGATCATCCGGGCGTCCGTGGTCTGGACCTGTTTGGCCCCCAGCGGGGTGTACTCCTTGTACTGCAGGACGCGCAGCAGCTTGGCCTGCATCGACAGCGACATCTCACCGATCTCATCCAGAAAGATGGTGCCACCCCGCGCCAGCGTGAATTTTCCCTCCTGACGTCTCACCGCCCCGGTGAACGAGCCCTTTTCATGGCCGAACATGTCAGACTCCAGCAGGGTCTCTACCAGTGCTGCGCAGTTGACCGCCACGAACGGGCCCTCCGGGTGCTGTCCCGCCCGGTGTATGGCCCGGGCGACCAGCTCCTTCCCGGTGCCGGATTCTCCGGTAATCAATATGGTGGCAGGGCTCTTCGCCACCATGCCAATGGTCTTGAACACCTCTTTCATCACCCGGCTTCGGCCCACCAGGGTGAGGTTGTTGACTTCGACCGCGGCACTGGTGGAGAGCAGGTCCTCACCGGAACTGGGAACTGCCAGAAGCTTGCCGATGGAGGTATCCATCTCATCGATATCGATCGGTTTGTGGATGTAGTCATCCGCCCCTTTCTGCATCGCATCGATAGTGCTCTCCATATCGTGGAAAGCGGTGATCATGATCACACGGGTCGTCGGATTCTGCTGTTTGAAATCGGGCAGCCCATCCAGGCCGGAGCGGCCCGGCATGCGAATGTCCAGGATCAGTAGTTCCGGCTGCAACAGTCGGGCGACATCCAGGCCGTGGTCCACACTGTGGGCGACCACCACCTCGTGTCTCTGGCTCTGCAGGTGCAGCTGCAATGTACGGCAGCTCGCCAGGTCGTCATCCACGATAAGGATCTTGCTCATCTCTCTGCTACCTCGCCCCTCGACCTGCTGATCTGGGGAGTTACCGGCAGAACCACACTGACGCAGGTTCCGCTGGGGTGATTCGTCTCTATACTGATGCTGGCCTGGTGCTGATCGAGGATACGCCTGACAATGGCCAGGCCGAGTCCGGTACCCTTGGAGCGGGTGGTAAAGAAGGGTTCGAATATACGTTCCCTCTCCTCTTCACGGATACCCGTGCCATTGTCGCAGATCTCGATCCGGATGCCGGTGGCTGCCTGCCCCAGTTCCACCATGGTGTCGATGGAGACCCGGGGATTCTCCACTCCATGGGTGGCTTGTACCGCATTGCTGATCAGGTTGGAGAACACCTGTCGCAGCTTGGTTGCGTCTCCGTGCAGCGTGGGGAGTCCCGGGTGATAGTGGCTGGTGAACTCGACCCCGTGTTCCTCGATTCGACGGTGGGAAATGTTGATCGCCACGGCGATCACTTTGTCGATAGAGGGTCAGGTGCTTGTGCATGAAGAAGAGCGGGGTGGAGACGAGCTCGCGGCTGGAGAGTCGGGATATGATCTTCCAGAATCTGCTGTCCTGCGCCAGGGGGGCTGTTCTTCGGTGACTGGGTGGACTGCAGCGAGGGTTACCCGTTCCGGGTAGATGGTGGCGAAGGTGAACAGACCAACCTGATTCTGGAACTGCCCCGACGTCTGGCTGGATATCCGACGCCAGGCCTCCGGGTAGCGACTGCCGTACACCTCATTCCCGCCGAACAGGTTCCGCTGCTCCAGGTGTTCGGCCAGAAACATCAGGTCGCTGACCACGATCCCGATATCGCTGTCGATGGTGCGTCTGGCGAGATCCACATTGAGGGATTCGCTGGCCTCCCGGGTGCGGCGTTCGGCGGTGTAGCTGGTGTAATAGTGCAGCACGCCGACCACCGCCAGTACCAGGCAGAGGGGCAGGAACACCCCCACGAACCCTTTGAACAGGCTTATCCGGGAGAGGGGCAGTGGTGGTGCTGTTATCGGCATTGTCGGTCGAGATGACGTTGCAGCCGGTCCAGGTATGTCTCCAGGGGTTCGTTGGACTCCCGGGGAACGAGAAAGGTGAGCCGAGCGGCAATGATGAAAGGCTTGCGGTCGCCATCCCCGGCCGGGCGTTCCTCGGTCAGCAGTCTGTGCACGTCGGTCAGGGTCCGGGCCGGATCCTCGCAGTAGCGGGGCATAATGACACGGCTGCCGTACCATTGGGCCATCCACGAGATGCCGAGGATAATCGCCAGTACGATCAGCACCAGCTGCAACGGGCGAAAGGGAGGGTTATTCTCCAGGTCGATCGGTTCCAATGTATGAGCCTGTGGGAATGGGGATGGGTGTCACCGCTGCTCCTGTATCTTCCCGGTGGGTAGACTGCGGCTGTCTCAGGCGCTCCCCGATCTGCCGGGCGGTCTGCATTCCCCGGTGGATGCGCTCCCGCACCGAGACGCCACCCAGGTAGTTGGCGCAGAGATGGAGTCCGGGGTGGGCAGTGAGCAGTGTCCTGATCTCACGGGTCCGGTGCAGGTAGTCACCATGGTAGAGGGGGAGCCCACGCCGGTGCCGGTCGATGCGGAGGTACTCGGGTTCCCCCTGTATCCCCAGCAGCGGTGCCAGTCCGGTCAGAAGAGTGGTCACCATCTGCTGGTCCGTCTGTTCCACTTGTCTGGGATTTCGCATACCACCCAGATAGCTGGTCAGCAGGATGTGATCCTCAGGTGCCCGCCCCGGAAACAGGTTGCTCATCCACAGGTTGCCATTGAAGCCGAGGGGCTCGCGCCGGGGGACCAGAAAACCGGTGCCGTCCAGCGGGTGGGCTATCCGCTCCCGTCTCAGCCCCATATGCAGTACCGCAACCGGGGCATACTCGATGCCGTCGAGCAGGGAAGCCAGCTGCCGGTCCAGTGGGCCAAGCAGTCGTGCGGCCCCGTCGGCCGGGGTGCTGATGATCAGCTGGGGAGTCGTCGTGTGGTGCGGACCCTGGGCGGATTCGCCGGTGACCTGCCAGGCACCGTCGATCCGCTCTATCCCGGTAGCCCGAAGGCCGGTGCGAAGGTGGATCCCGGGCGTGGATGCCAGGCTCTGCACCAGATCGGACATGCCGCCGGAGAAGGAGAAGGTCTCCGCCCTGTTGGCCCGGCGGCGCTTAAGCACCCGGTTGATCAGCATCCCAAGGGTGATACTTCCATAGCGCTGCTCCAGCGCGGTGAGCCGTGGCAGAACCGCCTGAGCACTGGCCAGCGCCGGGTCCGATGCCAGGGTGCCAGTGACGAAGGGGTCGATGGCGGTCTCCAGGATCTCCCTCCCCAGGCGCCGGGTGATGAAACGGGCGACGCTCTCATCCGCCGAGCCTCCCCCGGGGATCAGGATCTCCGCCAGCATACGCAGCTTGCCCTTCCAGCTCCAGAGCGGGGAGATGGCCATTGCCGGGATCTCCATGGGCACGCTGGCGAGGTGGCCCTGGTGTATCACATAGCGGTTGAGCCGGTCGTTCCGGCTCTGCTTGCGGGTCTCCAGCCCCGCCTGCTGGATCAACCGATCGACCTGGGGGCGGAAGTTGACCAGCAGCCCGGCGGACCGCTCGCTGAGGTATCCTGCCTCCCGGGTGGATTGGATCTTTCCCCCCGGGTGCTCTGCCGTCTCCCACACCTCGACTCCGATGCCCTGCTGCGCAAGCCACCAGGCCGTGGAGAGGCCCGAGATGCCGCCGCCGATGATCAATACTTCAGATTCGCTCACCGCTCTCCCTTGAGCTCCGCCTTCATCCGCTCCAGCAGTTCCCGGTTCAGCAGCCCCAGGCCGCTGCCATCCGGGGAGCGCCTCGACTCCACGTACTCCCGGATCTCGGCAAAGCGTTGCTCCGCCTGGCTGTTCTGTTTGAGCCGGGGTACTCGCTCCCGGGCGATCCCATAGGCGTCGAATGTCAGCTCCGCCATGCCGAAGCCCTTCATGCGCCGTACCGCCCGCAGCATGGCGCGGTTGCGGAAGCGGGTCAGGTCGGCACTGCGTATGACCTCGATGCCCTCCCGGCGGGCATTGAACTCTGCCGCTTTCTTGATGCCGCCGCGGATGAAATCCGGTGCCGACTCGACCCGGGCGAGGGCTTCCGGCTCCCATTCCACCCCGGCCATGTCGGTCTTCACCACCCGCTCCACATCCTCCCGGCTGACCGTAGTGGCGTGGCGGCGCCTTGCCTCCCGCTCGGCCGCGGCCTCCATGCTGGGTTGGACGAACATCAGCACCTGGGGGGGGCGGTCCGCCAGCAACGCTCGAAGATGCGCCTCCGCCCCCGGCTCCCACTCCAATCCCCGTTCCGGGGAGGCATCCTCCTCCAGCCGTCGGATCAGTTTCATGTTGACCTCGAACCGACCCTCCTCCCGAGCCACCTCTTCCGCCACCTGGCGGATGCCCTGCTGCAGGAAAGCGGGCAGCTGTTCCAGATAGCCCTGTGCCTCCTGGGTCCAGGCCAGGGCCGATGCACTGTTGCCGTTCCGCTCCAGAGGCGCTCCGCCTGGCCCCGTGCCGGGAAAGCGGTCGCCGAAGCGGCGGGAGGCAAGGGTGGCCAGGTGTGCTGGGGTCACCTCTTTGTCTCCCAGTTCCCGGACATGGGCCTCGGCCCGTTTGCGCACCATCTTGCGCAGAAAGCCGGGAACCCGGGCGAGCCGCTGCCCCGCCTCTGGTGACCAGGTCACATCGCCATTCAGGCTCTCCACCAGGGGTTCGATCACCTCCGGGCTGGCGGGGGTGTGGCTGCACCAGGGGTCGCTATCCATCAGGGTGCCGCCCATGGCCAGCGGGCGGGCGCGGCAGCCGCCGCACAGTTTCCGGTATTCGCAGGCCCCGCACTTTCCCTCCAGCTGCGGGTTGCGCAGTTGTTCGAAGGTGGGGGCGTTGTCCCAGATATCCCAGAACCCCCGGTTCCGAATGCTGCCCTCCTCGTCGGGGATGTAAGGGCAGGCGGTCACCGCACCCTCGGGGGTGATGCGGCAGTAGTGGATGCCGGCCAGACATCCCCCCCCTTCATAACCCTGTGCCCGGGTCAGTGGGGATTCCGGGTCCCGTTCGTAGGCAATCCGTTTGTAGTGGGGGGCACAGCGGGCGCGGATGATCAGATCCTCCGTGTCATGCTGGGCCTCGATCAGCTGGGTGAGCACCTGCTCGTAGCGGGCGGGTGTGATATCCGACATGGACTCGCCACGGCCGGTGCAGACCAGGAAGAAGATGTTCAGCACGTGGGCGCCGGATGCCTTGGCGAAGGCGATCATCGACGGCACTTCGTGGGCGTTTCGTTCGGTGATCGAGAAGTGGACCTGGAACGGCAGCTCATGCCGACGGCACTGCTCCATGCCCGCCAGGGTCTTCTCCCAGCTGCCGGGGCAGCCGCGGAAAGCGTCATGACTTTCGGGATCGAGGGAGTCCAGGCTGATGCCCACCCCCAGGGTGCCCGCGGCCTTGAGGGAGCGCACCCGCTGCTCTGTCAGCAGCACGCCGTTGGTCCCGATCACCAGTGCCAGGCCCAGCCGGCTGCCATGCTCCACCAGCGTTTCCAGATCCTTCCGCACCAGAGGCTCGCCGCCGGTGAGCACCACCATGGTCTCGTTGCTGCGCTCGGCAACCTGATCCAGCAGCCCCTTCACCTCTGCTGTCGTCAGTTCACCACTGCCCCCCACCAGCCGGGTCTGCGCATCCATGTAGCAGTGGGCGCAGGCCAGGTTGCAGCGGTGGGTGAGGTTGATTGCGATCAGAAACAGGTCATTGTTCATTGGGGGAGGTCGGCTCAGCCGTTTCTGGGGTCGTTCGGGTCGAGGTGGAAGAGGCCGCGTTCGGCCCAGATCTGTTTCACCGCGTCCACCGCCTCCCCGGTCACCCGGGGCAGCTCGTTGCGCCGGGCCCAGCCCTCGATCTCCTGGATCAGCATGCCCCGTACCATATCGGGTGCCTTGGCAATGCGTTCCCGGGCGCCGGGTTCCCAGGGCATGGACTCCACACCCTGGCCGGAGCCGCTCTTGAAGGTCTCCATCACCTGCTGCACGAACCCCGCATCGATCTCCCGGATACCCCGCTGGCCGGCGATCCCCTCCGCCGCCTTGCGGGTCATCTCCCGGCAGAACCCGGCCGGGACGTTACCCATCAACGCCTCCGCATTTGAATCCCAGTTGATTCTGTTCTGCATCGCTGATGCCCCATCAGACGTTTCAGGCACTGCCCCTTCTTCTCCTCTGTCCTTGGTCCTGGGCCCTGGGTCCTTAGTCTTTGTTCCTCGGTCCTCTGTCCTCGGTCCTAGGCCCTGCTCCATTGCTTTACGTGCCACCGCCAGGCCCGCCTCCGCCACCGCCAGGGTAACTTCAGGGTGGCCACCGGCCCGGGCATGGGTCTCGATCCGCTGTCGGGCACTCTCCCGCATGAACCCCTCCGGCACCCGCATCAGCCGCGCCAGCGCCGCCGCCTGCCAGTACATCTTTGAAGCAAGCGGGTCAGCAGCAGGTGCCGTTCTTTCTTTTTCCTGGTTCTTGTCTTCCTTTCCTCGGTCCTCGGCCTTAGGTCCTCGGTCCCGGGTGATTTTTTCTTTTCCTAGTACCTCGTCCCTAGTACCTAGTACCTCTTCCTTAGTACCTAGTACCTCGTCCCTAGTACCTAGTACCTGATTCTCTAGATCCAGAAAAGTTGCGATGTGTTCGGCTTCCACGATTCGCTTCCCATCCGCTCGCGCCCTCTTCTCCGCACGCATACTCAGATTTCCGCGCAGGCTCAGATCGGTGACGGTGAGCAGCAGCCGGGTCGCCTCCTCGCTCCAGCGTATGGCCTCGTCGGTTGCCGGTTTGCGTTTCAGCTCGCCCCTGTCATAGGCCTCGACGATCTCCTCCATTGCCTGCGCGGCGTGGCCCGGCATCAGGCGGGCGGTGGCCTCCTCGACGATGGCCGCGGTGATCACGGTGTGGCCCTGTTCCTGGGCATAGCGCAGGATGGCCATTCTGGCCATGGGGCGGACGAAGTCCGGAACCCGCTCCATTCTCGTCTCCGCCTCTCTGCTCCAGGCGGTGGTGACGGAGGCGAGGCGATCCGTCTCCGGTCTATGTTTCCGCTGGCTCAACAGTACACTACACTCCACGTCGCAGAGCAGATGTTCTGTATTGCCGCCGATATCCAGCCCCGGGTCTGCATGGATGCCGGTGGTGCCCATCACCAGCAGGGAGGGTTCTGTCTCGCGCAGATAGCGGGTGATGACGTCGTGGGGTTTCCCGTCCAGCAGCACCGGCTCGATCTCTACACCGTAGTCCCTGGCGATCGACTGGGACACCGACAGATGGCCCTGATAGATTCTGGCCAGACCGGAGTCGATGATCTCCTCGTGCAGTTTCTCCTGCTCCTTGAACTTGAACACCTTGCCCGCCTCATCCGAGAGTATCCCGGCGATGCGGTTGAAGGCGACATAATGATAGTAGGGGTCGAAGGCGGAGACCACCTTCACCTCCACCTGCCAGACGGCGGCCAGCGAGAGGGCGGTGAGCAGCCCCCCGTAAGCCTTTTCGGAGCCGTCAACCGCCACCACGATGGGGCCCTCGCTGAGCGGGCGGGCGGGTTGTTTGATGATCAGGGTATCGATTTTACAACGGCGTGCGACCCGTTGGCAGACCGTGCCGAGGCGGCTGCCCTGAATGGCGCCGAGCCCTAAGGCACCCATCACCAGCAGGTCGTACTCCCCGCTGCTGGCCTCGTCGACCAGTGCCCGGTAGTTCTTGCCCTCGAGTGAGCGTCGCTTTACCTGTATGGCCTGTTCACGCGCCACGCTCTCCACTTGATCCAGGTAAGAGTCGGTGATGATGGAGAGGCCTCGGGTGATCAGATCGTCGTGAACGTCCCGCTGACGTTCCAGCTCTGTTTCCTCCCGGAACTGTTCGGGCAGGCCGCCCTCCATCTGCCGGAAG
>JAUXBK010000039.1 GCA_030619405.1 Sedimenticola sp.
CTACACGGTGTCGCTGACGGTGACCGATGACGGTGGTTTGACCGACACGGCGACGACGACCGCCACCATTGCGCTTGGTAACCAGCCGCCGGTGGCTGACCCCAACGGGCCCTACACTGGCACGGCGGCTTCGCCAGTGACCTTCGATGGTTCCGGTTCCACCGATCCAGACGGCACCATCTTCGCCTACGATTGGGACTTCGGTGACGGTACGGTGCTGTTCGATGCCAGCCCAACGCCGACTCACACCTACGCCGCGGCGGGCCTCTACAATGTGACCCTGATGGTGACGGATAATGACGGCGTGAGTGATTCGGCTGGCACCACGGCCGACATCCAGGAGGAGAATACGTTCACTATCACAGAGGCCGAATGGAATGTGAAAAGCAAGACTCTGGAAGTTAAAGGGAATGGCGCAGTTAAAAAGGAATTCGTAACCGTCACGGATGCCGATTCGGGCGCTTATCTCGGTATCGCAAGAGTCGTGGGTAAAGGCAAATGGAAACTTAAGGTCAGGAATGTGCAATCCGTGCCTTGCGGGGTGCAGGCCAAGTGGCGTGACAATATGGTCGAGGCGGGCGTTGAGGGTGCACCTTCTTGTGGTCTTGCTACATTCTGAGAGCGGATTGCGGGTGCTTACAGCCTGTGAGTATGGGAGGCTGGACGATGGGTGGCATAGTTGTAGGCTGACTCTGTCACCCGCCCGGTTCCACTTCAGTGCGCGAATGTATGCGAGGAATGTATGGAATTCGTGATGGTGTTGAGGTTTGGGATTGTCCTACTCTCGCTGTGTGGTATTGCTGGTGCTACGGCGCAAGAAAGGGGGCCGGCGGAGGGGGAATCTGCGGCAGAGGTGTTACGCCTCGGTGAGCGTATGTGCCGGCAAGGTGGTCAGACCGATGGCAAACCTATGCGGGCTATCGTCGCCGGGGATTGTCCTGATGAACGGGCGGATGTTCACCTGCGTGAACTGTCACCGGCGCAGCGGTCTCGGCTTGGAGGAAGGTTCGGTCATTACCTGACCGATCAACGAAAGTATCTGGTATTCTTAACCCGGCTTTAAACATTTTGTTTCAAGCCGTATTACAAAGAGGATGAAGTAATGAAAATCCCTAGCTTGCCAGTAATCCTGCTCGGTTCTCTATTTTCCCTGTCTGCACAGGCGGCCATTGTCAGCATGACGACGCCCGATCAGAGCGGTGTAGCCATCACGACGATACTGGATACCGATACCAGTGAGCTGACCTATTCGTTCGACTTTAGCCCGCTACCCTATGACTACGAAAACATCGGGTTCAGCCCCAGCCCTCTACCTGCCTTTGACGCGATACCGCTATCGGCAGGTGCCGTGGTCTCTCCCGGCCTGACCGAGTGGAACTTCCATCAGATCCTCGATCCGTCGGGTGCGGTCGTCGACTGGTCACTGGAAATTCAGTATATGAACAATAACCCCCCCCCGGGGGAAAACAGCATTTTGATCAATTACAAAACCCTCTTTAATGAACAGTTGACCGGTATTCTGATCGGACAACCGGGTGATGACAATTTCCAGGTCACCTACCGGCAGCCTTTGGGTGGTTTTCCGGCTGGACAGGAAGACAACATCACCTTCTGGGCCTATGTCCCGGAGGTGAAGCCTATACCGGTGCCACCGGCTTTTCTGTTGTTCTTTTCGGGCCTGCTGGCCCTGGCCGGCATCGGTAAACGGGCGCTTGGCTGAAGGCCTCCGCAGCAGGATGGATTCTTTGTGATCAGCAGGACCGGCGCATGATATCTGTGTTGGCGATGCAGTTCCTCGCGCTGGTGCTCACCTTGACCGCGAGTGCCGGCGCCTTTGCCACGGCGGAAGAGGAGTCCGGGGGGGAAGGGAAGCCCTCGGAAAAACAGTTGCGGCAACTCGGTGAGCGCATGTACCGGCAAGGTAGCCAGACCGATAGCAAACCCATGCGGGCTATCGTCGCCGGGGATGTGCTGATGGACGGGCGGATGTTCACCTGCGTGAACTGTCACCGGCGCAGCGGTCTCGGCTCAGAGGAAGGTTCGGTCATCACCTGGCCGATCAACGGCAAGGAGTTGTTCATTCCCAGGCGTCGCACCGGCGCCTGGAACCCGAAGAAAGCAAACCGGGGGCCGGGGGCCATCGAGCGCTGGACCCTGCCGCCTCAGTATCGGGCAGCCGACGCCCGGCCCGCCTATACCGATGAGAGCCTGGCCCGTCTGATCCGCACCGGTATCGACCCGGCGGGTCGCAAACTGAGCAGTGTAATGCCCCGTTACGTGATGGAAGACGGGGAGATGGCGGTTCTTATCGCGTACCTGAAAACGCTCTCCGCAGCGACAGACCCGGGGGCGGACGGTGAGACCATCCGCTTTGCCACCGTGATCACCGACGAGGTGCCGAAGGAAGAGCGGGACGCCATGCTCAGCGTGCTGCAGGCTCACATCGACGCCCGCAACACCCAGACCCGGCCCCATCTGCGCCGCGCCAGGCGGGGCCCCTTCTACAAGACGGAAAAGTACGGCGCCTACCGCAAACTGGAACTGGACGTGTGGGAATTGCAAGGTCCGGCCCACTCCTGGCGGGATCAGTTGGAGGCCTATTACCAGGCCAGGCCGGTGTTCGCCCTGCTGGGAGGGATCAGCAGCGCCGACTGGGCCCCTATTCATGAGTTCAGCGAGGCGCACGAGATCCCCAGCATCTTCCCGCTCACCGATCGCCCGGTGGTCTCCGACAGCGACTGGTATACCCTCTATTTTTCCAAAGGGCTCTATCAGGAGGGGGAGGCGGCCGCCCGATTTCTCAGCTCCGGAAAAGGAGCGGAGGGTAGGCCTCTCCTGCAGCTCTACCGGCCGGGGAGTGCGGGCGAGTCGATCGCCCGTGGGTTCAGGGAAACCTGGCAAAAGCTGGGTGGCAGCGGGCTGGTGGACCGCCCACTCCCAACGGGCGAAGCATTGACAGACCAGGGCTGGCGGGATCTGTTTGCGGGGCACCCGTCCCCGGTGGTGCTGCTGTGGCTGGATGGGGAGGAAGTGGCCGCCGCGATCGCATCCGGGGAGCTGGCCGCTGCCGGGACGATCTTCGCCTCCTCTGGTCTGCTGGGGGATAAACCGGGCCTGATCCCTGAACAGATGCGGGACACCCTGTTTCTGACCCACCCGCGCAGCCTGCCGGGGGAGAACGGGATACGGCTTCGGGTGGTGCAACGCTGGCTCAAGGCCCGGGGTATCCCGGCCACCCATCTCGACATCCAGGCCAGGATGTATTTCCTGGGCTGGATGCTGCCGGGGGCCATCAAGTACCTGCGCAGCGAATTCTACCGGGACTATTTCCTGGAAGGGTTCGACATGATGACGGATCAGAACTATGCCATTGCGGTCTATCCACGGCTCAGTTTCGGGCCGGGGCAGCGCTACGCCTCCAAGGGCTGTTACATCGTCCGGCTGGGTCCGGGTGATGCCCCCGACCTGATCAAGGCAAGCCGTTGGGTCATCAATTGACGCATCCGAAACGGCCCCAGTCGGCAAACTCGTTGAATTGGAGTATGCGTTCACGAAAAAAAACAGCCGCGGATTAACGCGGATTACACACGGATAAAGTTAATAGACCAAAAGACGAGGCACAATTGCTCAACGAGTTGAAGGCTACTGGTACGGCCCTGGTCTACTAATCAACATCGGCGCCCAAATAGGAGAGTTCAAGCGGCTTGTGTGATCAAATCAATCCGTGTTTGATCCGCGTTAATCCGCGGCTAAATGTTTTTTTCCCGTGAACAGATACGAATTGGAGAACCGGTATGATAAATGAAAACCCCATGGTCGGAGGCCGTTGGTTCGCCCAGACGCTGCTCGGCGCCCTGTTTTGTAGCTGGGCGGCGGTGTCGATCCCGGTGGCGCACGGGTTGGAACCGATCAGCCAGGCGGACCACAGCGGGCACGCCCGGCATCAGCAGATGCTGGAGAAAAAAGAATTTACCCGGATCCTGCAGGACTATCAGGTGCCAGACGTGACGCTGACCGATCAGGATGGCCAGAAGGTCTCTCTGCGGGCGGTGCTCGAAGGGGAACAGCCGGTCATGCTGAATTTTATCTACACCACCTGCACCACCATCTGCCCGGTGCTCAGCGCGAGCTTTGCCCAGGTGCAGAAGTACATGGCGCCGGAAGAGGTCGAATCGACCCGGATGGTCTCGATCAGCATCGACCCGGAACACGACACCCCGCTGAAACTGAAGGAGTACGCGCGGAGATTTCGGGCCGGGCCGGGTTGGGAATTCTTTACCGGAGACCTGGACGACATCGTGGTCGTCCTCACCGCCTTCGATGCCTACCGGGGTGATAAGATGAACCACATCCCCCTGACATTTCTGCGCGCCACGCCGAACGACTCCTGGGTCAGAATCGAGGGTTTTGCCAGTTCCCGAGAGCTGCTGCAGGAGTACCGGACGCTGACAAAAAGCATTCTGCCAGCACCCGCGATAAGCTACACCGATGGTGATAGATTCACCCGTTTCATGGTGGATTCCTCGGTCTCCAGCAAGCGTGTCATGTTTCCCACGCTGTGCCGATAGGGGGATCACCGGTGTTGAAGACCGACGGGTGAAGGGGGGGAATACCAGACAATGCAATTGGATCTCCCGGTAACCGGCGGAAGCTCAAGAAACCGATGAAAGAGAGCGCCGAACGCCCAGCCAAAGATACGATCTCAAGTTTCTTCTCGATCGCCAGTTTCCTGGGTCTGATGGCGACGGCGGTGCTGTTGATCGTCTTTTACCGGATGGTCTCCATCAATGCCATTGTCGAGGTTGGCGAACAGTCGAATACGGTGGTGGCCAACACGATACTGCAGATATTGAAGAGCCGGCTTCTCGACTATCTCGCCGAGGCAGATCATCATTTGGCCGAGGCAGATCATCATTTGGCCGAAGATAAGCATATTCCCGAAGTCCCAGCCGATCTGGAAAAACTGATAAAACGATCCATCGATGAAACCCACGTAGCCAGGATAAAGATCTACGACAGGAACGGACTGGTCTGCTTTTCCAGCAAGGAGTCCCAGATCGGTCGGGATCAGAGGCTCAATCCCGGATTTATCTCGGCAGCCAGGGGAGAGGCGAAAAGCAAACTGAACTATCACGATAGATTCAATTACTTCGATCAGGAAAGCGAAGACGACAATCTGATTCAAACCTATCTGCCGATCTACAGCACATCCGCCGATTCGGTGTTGGGGGTGCTGGAGGTCTATACCAATGTTGAACCCCTGGTCAAGAAGATCGAGACCACCACGCTCCTGGCGATTGCCGGAATATCCATCATCCTGCTGTTACTCTACATCTTCCTGCGCCTGGTAATCAGACGGTTGCAGAAAATCATCGACCGTCAGACCGACACCATCACCGAGAGAAACCGGCTGCTGGAATTGCTCTCCGCACGCATGCTCTCCAGCGAGGAACAGGGCAGAAAACAGACGGCGACACAGCTTCATGAAGGTCTGGCCCAAGACCTGAATGCCATCAAATTCACCATGGAGCAGGCACGACCCCAAATGGAGAAGATAGACAACGACGAGGTGCGTCTCTGTTTCGATACGCTCCTGCCGACACTGCAGAAAATAATAGCGCAGGTGCGCGCCATTGCGATGGATCTGCGTCCCCCAAGCCTGGATGATATCGGGCTGATCCCAACCATCCATTGGGTCTGCAGGGAGTTTGAGTCGCTACATCCCGATACAACGGTGAAGTCTGAGATCGAGATAGATGAAAGTCAGGTGCCGACCGAAGTAAAAAGCGTTATGTTCAGGACCATCCGGGACGTTCTCCGCACCATCGCTGAACATGCGATGACCGATAACGTGTGGATCAGCATAACGAAGCCTGAACACGACATCGAGTTGAGGATATCGGGTGGCACCAGGGTGGCCGATTTGAGCGAATTTCCGATTGAGAATGCGCATTCTGTGGAGAACGCAATCTCATCAACCCTGGACAGAGTGGTGCTGTCAGGGGGGCATTATTCGATTGATCGAGGCCGACACGGCGGAACGGGGTATCAATTTGTCTGGAACACCTCACCGCGGCTGGCATCTGGTCGGCAAATGGAACACTAGGAGGCTGTCGGACTTATCCGTTTGAAGCGAAAATTACTGGTGGCCAATTAAATCAGTTTATCGTGTGAGGCTAATAGCAGGGCTATTTGACGAGCACGATAAGCTGAGTTAATCGTCATCCAGGGATTTGCAGCCAAACAGCGTTAAGTCCGACAGCCTCCTAAGATTCGGCTGCCAGATTGAAATCCGGGAGGTAGCCTCTCGATTCCCGTTCAGTCAGAAACTTGATTCAAGGCGAAGTCAAAGTCCAGATAAACTATCTATTATGATTGGTTCGCATTGGGAGCGATCGTTTCGTGCACATATTGCTCATAGAAGATGACGAACTGCTCGGGGACGGGATGCAGGCAGTTTTGTCCCAGCGTGGGTTTACTGTGGACTGGGTACAGGATGGCCTGGCAGGGGGGGGTGCTCTCGGTGTTAATGCCTATGACATCGTGGTGCTCGATCTCATGCTCCCGAAGGTGCCCGGGTTGACGGTTCTCCGCGATATGCGAAGCAGGGGAGACCGTACCCCGGTACTGGTACTGACTGCCCGCTCTGGTGTGAGCGACCGGGTACAGGCGTTGGACAATGGGGCCGATGATTATCTCATCAAGCCATTCGATGTAGAAGAACTTTGTGCCCGGATCCGCGCATTACACCGACGCAACCTCGGCCATCTGCCCCCGTTATTACATATCGACAACCTGGTGCTGGATACCGGTTCCCGCAGGGTGACGTTCGGGGGAGAGTCGGTAGGCCTGTCGAACCGCGAATTCGATGTGTTGCGGCTGCTGATGGAGAACCGGGGGCGGGTAATGTCACGGCAACGCCTCGAAGAGGCGGTGTACGGCTGGACCAACGAAGTGGCAAGCAATGCGGTGGAGGTCCATATTCACCACCTGCGAAAAAAACTTGGAATGAAACTGATCCGCACCGTGAGAGGTGTGGGCTATATCATCGAGAAAGATGATTGATGAAATCAATCCGGTCGCGTCTTATCCTGTGGGTTATGGGACTGGTTCTGTTGACCTGGACCGCGGTCATTGCCTTTACCTGGTGGAGTGCCAGTTCGGAGATCCATCGGGTGTTCGATGCCCAACTGGCCCAGGTCGCCGAGATGCTTGCACTGACCACTCTGCATGAAACAGAGGAACAGGATCTCGAGGATTTTGTAAAAAAACTGGACCACCAGGATTATCAGTACCCTGTCGTTTTTCAAATTCGGTCTACGGACGGGAAACTCCTGCTGCGCGGGCCGGATGCGCCGCAGGTCCCTTTTTCCGCGGCAACCGGAGCGGGTTATTCAAACCTGTCGTTCGATGGCCGGGAATGGCGTGTTTACACGCTCTTTGTCAGGGGTACCAGTTATCAGGTACAGGTTGCAAGCGCACTGGGGATCCGCCATGAGCTGATCCTGAAATTTGTGCTCAACATACTGAGGCCTTTGCTGTTTTTGTTTCCGCTTGTGGGCCTTTTCTGGCTCGGTATCGATCGGGCACTGGCGCCACTGCGCTGGGTTGCCCGGGAGATCGCCGGCCGGGATCAGTGGAATTTCCGGCCTCTGTCGACCCGCTATGTACCGGCCGAGGTCTCTGTACTGGTCAATGAGATCAATGCACTTCTGTCACGGCTCCAATCGACGATAGACCACCACAGCCGCTTCGCTGCAAATGCAGCCCACGAGTTGCGCACGCCGCTTGCCGGGGCAATGACCCAGCTGCAACTGGCCATGGACCCCCGTTCGGGGAGTGTACAAAGAAAACGGGCGCTTGAGCAGACATTGAAAGGTTTGAATCGGTTGAACCACAGGGTGGATCAGCTGTTGATCCTGGCCTGTGTCGAACCGGAGCAGGTGAACACCACGATGAAACCGCTGGAGCTGGGTTTCGTCGCAGCCGAGGTAGTGGCGGAACTGAGCACCGAGGCGCTCGGCAAGGGGGTCGAGATCGAGTTGCGATCCCATGGGCCAGCCATGCTGGACGGTAACAGAGAGCTGGTCGAAATCCTGATCCGGAATCTTCTGACCAATGCGATACAGGCCGTTTCAGGCGGGGGGAAGGTGACACTGCACACAGGCACCACGGCAGAGGGTGCCTGTCTCTCCCTTGAAGATAGCGGACCCGGCATACCCGAGGACGAGCTGGATCGGGTATTCAATCGTTATCACCGTATCCTGGACACCCCCAGACCAGGATCTGGCCTGGGGCTCTCGATCGTTCAGGCGATTGCAGAGGCCCATGGAGCCAAGGTCAGGCTGTCGAACCGGGAACGAGGTTCGGGTCTGGTGGTGACGGTTCTATTTTCACCGCATTTCTGTGGTTATTCAAACAAAGTGTGATGAGGTACACGCTCTTTCCCGTATGGCTTAAGCGTCTCTTAAGAATTACCTGTTAGATTTAACGCCATGGCTGTTTGATGCCAAATGGTATGGATGCGATTGCCGAATGTCGTTCCAAATATTGAGTCGTACAGGAGATATCTATGAAACATACGTATATATGCCAGGCCAGTCGGCATACGGGGGGAGTGCAATGATCAAGAACCAAATTCTTTCCGGATTCTACCGGGTGAGTCTGTTACTGTCCCTGGCAGCGGGTGCGTTGGTGATTCCCGGTACAGTGCTGGCCGGTGACGATGGAGATCGCCTGATTGTCAAAGAGGTGAAGTGGGAGGCAGGTGACAGCAAGCTGAAAGCCGCCGGAAAGGGAAATAAAAGGCAGACGGTCTCCCTGGTCAATGCCTTTAATCCGAGTCAGGTACTGGGGCAGGAACAAATCGATGACGAAGAGTGGAAGATCAGCTCCAGACAGCCCTCACCTGTTCCATGTCGGGTGCAGGTCATCCAGTCCGATGGACAGACTGACGAGCGGGACGTAGAGAACGCCCCGGCTGACTGTGCGCCCAAAGATGGCAGCCAGCCCCCGGTTAACGTTCCACCAGTAGCTGACGCCAATGGTGTCTCCAGCACGGATACGACCACTGCAACCATCACCGACCCGGATCAGCCACCGATCGGGCCAAACGCCTCCATCAACTCCACCAGTCAGAACGGTGTCCCGGATCTGGATATGGCCGTACTCGAGCAGCCCCTGACCGGCAATAGCGGCTACCAGGTGTTTGCGACCAACGACCTGGGCATGCACTGCGGTGACCTGGATACCCGGATCTCCAGCATCCTGCCGCCGTTCAATGTACTGCATGCGATGGTCATTCAGCGCGGTGATGAACCGGAGATACTCACTCCGGCCGATGGGGTAGACGTGGTCTATTCTGCGGCATCCAACGCGAATGACCCGATCCTGACGGGTATCGACTCTGCCGGTACCGGCCCGGTCCTCTCGAGCATGCTTTCGAATGGCAGCGTGTACAAGACCAACTTCTGGGATATCGCAGCCAGCGGTAGCGAGCCTACCGCACTGGCGGCTTACCGGCCCTTCTATCCACCCGGTATCCTGGACGCCCTTACGCCGGTCCCGGATGAAGGACTGCCCATGCCCAACGTTGAGCGGTTGTGGCTCGGCGACGGTCTCCTCACCGCGGAGAAACAGTCCATGCCGGGTATTACTTATCCTTACGTGGACAACAGGCCGCAGCTTTTCAAACTATTCACCATCGACCAGCCGTTCTTTATCGACTTCCCCTTCGGCTATATATCTGAAGGTGTGAACTGGTATGAGGCTGCCGGCATTCCGCTGACGGCGTTCGACGACTACGGACGCGAGAATCCCTGGCCGCTGATGCGGGTGCAGGCCCGCTCCGCAGAGGGACAGATCCTGGCGTCGCTGGATACGGTCGTACCTATTTCAGGTGAGGCCAACTGCGGGTTCTGTCATAGCGATCCCAGCGATGGCGGAAATGGTGCGGCGACCGAAGCGCTGGAGCAGGCAAATCTGACTGTCACCTTGTCGATCGATGATCCTCAGCACGGTGATAACGGTAACAGCGTGCCGGAGGTGGTTAGCAAGGAGTGGGCCGCTGATATCAATCTGTTGCGTCTGCATGACCTGAAGCACAGCACCAATCTGATCATGGGAACGACCCAAGATAGTCCGCCGGGATCCACCCCGTTCAAGCCCGTCGTCTGCCAGACCTGCCACTACACCCCGGCTCTGGATCTGGCGCAGGTCGGTCCCCGGGGACCGCAAAACGATGATCCCCTCAATTCAGGCGACCCCTCCAATGGTCGGGATCAAGTAGTCAACAAGTCGATGTCCAACGTGATGCACAGTCACCATGGCGCGATTAGAGTGGTAGACAACCCTGATGAGACCGTATCGGTGGTGGAAACAGGCGGTCGTGAGTTGTTTCCAGCCATGCCGCCGGCTGTGGACAGCAATGCCAATCTGCGTGATCCGCTGGCCGCCCGCGAGGTGCTGATGGATACCTGCTACCAGTGTCATCCTGGCCGGCGAACGGATTGTCTGCGCGGTGCAATGGCCAGTGGCGGCATGTTGTGTCAGGACTGTCACGGTGACATGGAACAGGTGGGCGATGACTTCTCCCGTGATGTCGCTGCGGCACCCCCCGAAGCCGTGGGCGCCTTCGAGCTGGCCGATGACTTCTACACCAACCCGGATACGCCGCGTGTGCCCTGGGCCAATGAACCGGGCTGCGGCTCCTGCCACACCGGTGACGCCAGGGACAATATGCATGCAGACGGCGATACGCTGGGTTCGCCCATCGATAATATTCGCCTGATGCAGGCCTATCGCATCGATGACACCAAGGCCACGCCGATTGTGCCGGCCAACAAGCGTTTCGCCGAAAACTCCTCTGGAACCGGACCTCAGGGTAACAACCCGATGTTGTATCGGGTCAGTAAAGGGCACGAGGACGTGTTCTGCGAGGCCTGTCACGGCGCCACCCACGGCATCTGGCCGAACAAGAACCCCGCCGCCAACGACAACGTGGCAGCGATGCAACTGCAAGGACATACCGGCACCATCAGCGAGTGCAGCACCTGTCACGATCCCAGGGCGTTTGAGGACAGCGGTTCCCTGGAGCTCACCATGGATGGCCCCCACGGGATGCATGCCGTAGGCAGTCATACCTGGAACAAGAAACACAAGGAGGCCAGAACGAATGGGGGTGACAACTGCCGGACATGCCACGGTAACGACGGTGAGGGGACTGTACTGTCCCGGATGTTCAAGGACCGGACGCTGGAGTGTAAGGACAACAAAGGTACATTCTGCGCCGATGAAGGTCCTGAGCTGTTCCCCAAAGGCCATCAGGTCGGTTGTGCCGATTGCCATGAGAATGAGCTGTAACTGCTGACAGTTCCAGGAGGGCAACCGCACCCTGCAACAAGGTGTGGTTGCCTTATCTGATACACAAGGCTCACCCGGCAGGGTGGGCCTTTTTTTCGGGGTAAAAGAAACGCTGAAGAGATAAACGGAAACAATCTGTAACAAATTCATCTTCCATGGAAACAGGAGGGAAACAGCTATTCTGTATAATGCTCATCGTCGACACAGATGAACAAACAATACAGGAGCAGGAAAATGAGCAGATGGCCAGAGCGGTTTATTGCCTTGATGGTATTGAGCTTGACCGCCGGTCAGATCATGGCAGCGGACGACGCGGTCGCAGATTCGGCACTGACCGACAGCCAGGAGATGGCGCTGGATCCCCTCGACTCAATGATTCCAGAACAGGAGAAAAAACAGTTTCAGCATCAAATGGTGACACAACCACAAACCCGGACTGGTGAGAAGGCGATGGAGAGTCACTTTGGCATGGGTTACGAGGCCCGACAGGAACGTGCGGCCCGATCCGGCTTCGCATTTGGCCACGACAACACGAATTACGGCAGCGGTGACGGGGGTCATGGTGGTGGAGTTGGGAACGGCGGTGCTGGTGGCGGCACCGGAGGTGGTGGTGGAAGTGGTGGTGGTGGCGGAGGTGGTGGCGGCGGCGGCGGCGGTGGCGGTGGCGGCGGTCGCTAAGAAATCTATCGGGGATGACGCCATTGTATCGCCCCTATTCATCATTTAATCCTGCCAGGAGAGTCCTATGAAGGCTGCTAATTCCATCAGGACACTGACCCTGCTGGTCTGCATTTCCGCTGCCAGTTAGACAACGTGCCCATCGACCGATCCGGCATCCATGACATCAATCAATCATATCCTCATCGTCGACGACGACCCCGACCTGCGTAGCCTGCTGACCCGCTATCTCGAGGGGCAGGGTATCCCCACCACCGCCGTCGCGGACGGTAAGGCAATGGATGCCTTTCTCGATAGGGGGGGGCCGGTGGATCTGCTGATCCTCGATCTGATGCTGCCAGGAGAAGACGGGCTCTCCATTGCCCGCCGACTGAAGATGGAACGAGCGCTTCCTATCATCATCCTGTCGGCACGCGGTGAAGAGATCGATCGCATCGTCGGGCTGGAAATGGGTGCCGACGACTATCTGCCAAAGCCATTCAATCCGCGAGAACTGCTGGCACGTATAAAAGCGGTTTTGCGCAGACCTTTGGCTGCCAGCACCAGATATGTCAACACTACGCACTTGGTGGAATTTGGCCCGTTCAAGCTAGACCTGGAAAGTCATGTTTTCACCCGAGATGGAGAGGAAATAACCCTCACCAGTGGAGAATACGATCTGCTCAATGTGTTTCTCGAACTCCCGCGCCGGGTGCTGGGTCGTGACCTGCTTCTGGATCGACTGAAGGGCTATGATCGCGACCCTTTCGATCGCAGCATCGATGTACGGGTCACGCGGTTGAGAAAAAAGATCGAAGACAATCCAGCTGAGCCAGCCTATATTCGCACCATTTGGGGTGAAGGCTACCTGTTCGACCCCACAGGAGGTAAAGGCGCGTGACCCGGTTTCTACCCCGTACCCTGTTCGGACAGACCAGTCTGGCACTCTCCATTGCGATGATTCTGTTTCTGGTCCTGGTCGTGGGCGTCACCCTGCGTTATATCCTGCTACCCGTTGCCGAACGTTCCACGGAAGACCTGGCGGCATTGATGGTACTGAGCGCCCAGACCTGGGCCGAACTGCCCCCGGCAACCCGAAGGGACTTTGAAAGGGAACTGCAGAACAGCCATCAGCTGTACCTTACGGCCGCTGAAGAAGAAAATTCCCCGCGGTTGAACGGGAGTGCCGCACCTTATATCGTATTGTTAAAAGATGCCCTGGAAAGACGTCTGCAGAAAAAAGTACCGGCCGGAACCCTGGCCAACCAAAGTGGCTGGTACTGGTTCGATATCCCCATGGCCGGCCGGGCACTGCGAATCGGGTTTGCCGGCAGTCGCCTGGCAGGGCGGGCCCCCACGGCTGTTCTCATCATCTTCGTCATCGGCGCCCTGTTCATCCTGTTGACCTCCTCCCTGTTGGTGCAGCAGTTGACTAAGCCGCTGGCCCGTCTGGCCAACAGCGTTGAACAGGTGGGGGCCGGTCGCTTCCCATCTCCCATACCGGAGCAAGGTCCCAGAGAAATCGCCACCCTGGCCACAGGGTTCAACCAGATGGTTGGCAAGCTGAAGCGGTTGATGGCGAGCCGCACGGTTCTGCTGGCCGGGATGTCCCATGACATGCGTACACCACTCACCCACCTGTCACTGGTGGCGGAGATGTTGCCTGACGATATGGATACCCAGCTGCGACAACAGATGCAGCGGGATCTGGATGAGATGAACGGCCTGATAACTCAGGTAATGGAACTGTCCAGAGGGCTCGATCAGCAGGATATGGCGTGTTGTGAATTTCCGCGCTTCCTGCAGGATTTGATCGCAGACTACCAGCGATCGCCGGTCGACATCATGCTAACCAGTGAGGGTGTGTGCGCTCTGCGGCTCTCAACCACCGCCCTGCGCCGGATACTGACCAATCTGCTGGACAACGCCATACGCTATGGGGAAGGCAGGCCAATCGCATTGGATGTGCATTGTGGCCGTCAGAGGGTCCGTATCACCCTTTCGGATCAGGGCCCGGGTATCCCCCCCGCGTTACGGGACAAGGTATTCGAACCTTTTTACCGGATAGAGGAATCACGCAGCAGGAATACAGGGGGCAGTGGACTGGGACTGGCCATCGTCAGCCAGCTGGCGGAGGTGAATCACTGGAAGGTGACCCTGGAACAAAACCAGGCTGGCGGGACCGACGCCATCCTGGAGATACCCCGCAGCGACACCTCCTTGTGTCCCTGACAGCATCCTGCTTGATTCACTACCGCAGGGCTGATCGTGTCACCGGGCCTGTCGACCTTTGCGCACTCTCCCTCCCCGCTCCATGGGCGTATCGACGATGGCATTCACCTCATCCTGATCCATTTCCTTGGCCACATAAGGCTTCCCCATGGCCTCGATCTGCCGAACGAAGGCACGCAGATGATTGCGGGATCCACGAAGCAGATTCTCGTATAC
>JAUXBK010000243.1 GCA_030619405.1 Sedimenticola sp.
AGGTCTGCTCCATATCCCAGGGACAGCCGGATTCCGGGTCCCGCAGACGCGCCATGATATCGAGTAACTGCTGCATCCGGAAAATGTACCACGCAGTTCAGTGAAAGCCCAACGCCCCGGGGGACGCGGTGTAGGACCTGCCGTGCCGTAACCGTTCAGTCCCCCTCCTAAAATCCCCTCTCCCTCAGGGAGACGACTCCATGGATGGAGGAGGTAGAGCGACGCAGGATACCAAAGCCGAGGGTTAGGGTGAGGGGTTCAAAACGGCAGGGGGAGTGAACGGTTACGCCGTGCCTGCAGCCGATACGCGCCGGGTGTATGGATCGGTGCCATGCGGCGCAGGAGCGCCGCCGGGTGCGTTCCCACGCGGAGCGTGGGAACGAGTCTGGAGCTGCGCTTCCGCCTTCCGCCTTCCGCCTTCTGCCTTCTATCTTCTGCCTTCTATCTTCTGCCTTCTATCTTCTGTCTTCTGTCTTCTGCCCTCTGTCTCCTGTCCTCTGTCACCGCGCAGGGTGGCGATGTAGATACCAGCAGCAACGAACAGGATACCCACCAGGTGGTAGAGGTGCAGACGCTCCCCCAGGAACGACACCGACAACAGGCTGCCGAACACCGGCATCAGATGGATGAACTGTCCTGAACGGTTGGGTCCCAGCTGTTCGATCGCCCGGTTCCAGAACAGGTAGGCGAGCAGGGAGGGAAAGATGGCAACATAGCCCACGCTCGTCAGGGTGACTGCACTCAGGGTCATCCGGGTGCCTTGGGCGATCTCCCAGGCATAGAAGGGGGCGATACCGACCACCCCGATGGCGATGGTGTAGCCCAGCAACGGCAACCCCCTCAGTGCGGTCGGCAGTTTCTTCAACAGGGTCGAGTAGAACCCCCAGGCGATCACCGCCGCCAGCACCAGCAGATCCCCCCGGGTAACAGCGAGCTGCAGCAACACCTGCAGGTCGCCCCGGGTGATGATGATCAGCACCCCCAGCAGCGATGCGAGGATACCGAGCCCCTGTCCGGCAGTGACCAGCAGCCCGAGGATGAGCCGCGACAACAGGATGATCACCAGGGGAATGATCGACTGCAGCAGTACCCCGTTGGAGGCAGTGGTGGTCTGCAGACCCAGGTAGACCAGGGTGTTGAAGCTGCTGACCCCCAGCAGTGCCAGGGCGATCACCAGCAGCAGGTGACAGCGCACCAGCGACCACTTCGCCGCCATGTTGCGCCAGACGAAGGGCAGCAGGATCAGTCCGGCCAGGCTCCAGCGCCAGAAAGACAAGCCGATCGGCGGCACCTGCAGATGGACCGCCCGGGCCAGCACGAAGTTGCCGGACCAGAACAGGGTGGTGAGCACCAGCAGCAGATAGGCGGAGGGCCAGCGTGGCTTCATGGTCTGGGTTCCTCGGTTATACCAGCGGAGACGCAGCCATGGCGCTGCCGCTGGTGACTGTTGCAGCAACGCCAGGCGGGGACCTGCGAAATAAGTGGTTTTTTTCTCGACCAGAAATATACAAAATAGGGACTTTAAGAGATCATACCCGAATCCACCGCCCTTTCGCGGGTACAGACAAGTAAAATAAGGTCACACGCATGGAATTCAACACCTTCAACCCGCCCGTCCGCACCCTGATGGGTCCCGGCCCGTCCGATGTTCATCCACGTATCCTGGAGGCGCTCTCCCGCCCCACCATTGGTCATCTGGACCCCCTGTTCGTTGGCATGATGGAAGAGGTCAAAGGATTGCTGCAGTACGCCTTCCAGACCGATAACGCCCTCACCCTGCCGGTTTCGGCCCCGGGATCCGCCGGTATGGAGACCTGCTTCGTCAACCTGATGGAACCGGGAGAGAAGGTCATCGTCTGCCAGAACGGCGTCTTCGGCGGCCGCATGAAAGAGAACGTGGAACGTGGCGGCGGCGTGCCGGTGATGGTGGAGGATGAGTGGGGCCGGGCCGTCGATCCGCAGAAGCTGGAGGATGCACTGAAGGCCAACCCGGATGCGAAGATCGTCGCCTTCGTGCATGCAGAGACCTCCACCGGCGCCCAGTCCGACGCCAAGACCCTGGTCAAGCTGGCCCACAAATACGACTGTCTCACCATTGTGGATGCGGTCACCTCCCTGGGGGGCAGCCCGGTCAAGGTGGACGTGTGGGGCATAGACGCCATCTACTCCGGCACCCAGAAGTGCCTCTCCTGCACCCCGGGCATCTCGCCGGTGAGTTTCAACGAGCGCGCCCAGGAGAAGATCCAGAACCGGAAGAGCAAAGTGCAGAGCTGGTTCATGGACCTCAACCTGGTGATGGGGTACTGGGGCGGTGGTGCCAAACGCGCCTACCACCACACCGCCCCGGTAAATGCCCTCTACGGCCTGCACGAAGCGCTGCTGATCCTGAAGGAGGAGGGGCTGGCCAACGCCTGGGAGCGGCATCAGAAGAATCACCTGGCGCTGCGCGCCGGGCTGGAGGCAATGGGCCTGACCTTCGTGGTGCCGGAAGCCGAGCGCCTGCCCCAGCTGAACACGGTAAGCATCCCCGACGGGGTGGACGACGCCCTGGTGCGCGGCCGGCTGCTGAACGAATACAACCTGGAGATCGGCGCCGGCCTGGGCGCCCTCGCCGGCAAGGTGTGGCGCATCGGCCTGATGGGCCACGCCAGCCGCCCGGAGAA
>JAUXBK010000102.1 GCA_030619405.1 Sedimenticola sp.
AGTTTGTAGGCGTCACCCGAAATGGCATCACACCCGTACGCCGCCGTCAGCGAAGCCGTGATACTCAAGAGGCTTTCGGCCAGCACAAAAGCCGCTTCTTCAGCCGTTGTCAGTTTCGGGTTAGGCGCGTTTGTCGGTTCGCTAGCCATAGCCGCCGCGGAAAAGCTCAGCGCCATCAGTGCAATTGTGAGTTTTTTCAGTTTCATGATTATCCTCTTTTCGTGTATCAAAGATACTCTAGTTTTCAAGGCATTCTGCTTCCAGAACGTGTTGTCCATGAAGGCACTTTCTCTGCGATCTCAGGTTATCCCAGAATCCCGCCATGAAATTCTCCTTCATGTCTTCTACATGTGCACATTCGATGCCAAGTTTCCACTCACCCCCTCCTCTGCTCCTGGAACAAATCGATCTTGCGCACTCCATCACAAAAAAGATCCTGGCCTTTCCGTGAGCTCCAGGATTATCTCCAGCCATTCAGGAATCAGGTTCCGAAATCCCGGGGAGTGGTCGTCGGTTCTGACAGGCCGGGAGAGGAGGGCGGCACGGCCCTGCGAGCCTGTGGGTCCGCTCGCTGCGATTCGAGCACAACCAGGCACGGAATCTCCAACAGCCCTGCAACCCGATCAATTAATACTTTTATCTTACTGTTTTAACTAGTTTTTACGCCTAATACAGATACGGAGTGCTGCAGCTAGACCGATTCTGAGGTGCGTTTTAGAAGTATTCATACACGGAACGCGCTTCCTGATCGAGGGCCTCGACGACCTGCCACCGAGGAGAACCGACCGTTATCTTAAGACCCCTCAGCACGATAGGAAAAAGAACGGTCGGCAATGCAATGCACGGCCCCCGATTTCCGCACTATCGACAGGGGAACTCGAACACCTTTTTCTGACCAGGAAATGAAGAGTGAAAACACCCGGAAAACATTGGAAACCAGCGACAATGCGCATGCAGTGTAAAAAAAACTGACAGTTCAAGGAGAAATATCCCGTTTTCTTCCTTAGCGCCGCTACGTTATTCCTTTGCCTGCACATATCTAACTGATACAGCTATCTTTTTTATGAAAATCAGGTGTAAAAAATACCTTACAGCATGGATTACCCGCTCGAGGAGGAGGCAGAAAAACAGTTCAAAGCCCAACGAAATTTTCGGATAAGTCCTAGTTTTCAACAGGCAAACACTCTCTCCATGCGCGAGTTCCGCTGTATAAAAATCTGACACTGAATTTGAGTACAGGAAGAATAAGGGCCTTTTCCCTGAAATAATTTAAAAATAAGAGGTCTTTCGTACTCTTCATCTCCTTCGTGGTGAAGAGCTTGATTAGCTGTCGGTACTCTATTTACGCTATTGAGAATTGCTGGTGGCTTTTTTTCGTTATTGTATCCAGCGAGCACTCAAGCTATCCTACGCCGCTCATTTAGAGCGTAACGCAGGCGCATTCGACGTTCATACGCCCGCGCCACACAGCCGCGAGTTGATCGCCCGGCCAAAACCCAAAGAGACATTAAGAATGACGAAATTTCCATCACTTCTCCTTATTATACTCACCACGCTTTTTCTGGCAGTCTGCAGCCAGGGCATCGTGCTCGCTGAAGAGAGCCAGTCCCAGGGGCCGGCTGCTACGGAGGCACTTTCTGCCCCAGGAGCAGAACCTGGCGAAAAAGAGGCGATGGCCTGGGTCAATGGAGAGCCCATCACCCGGACCATCTTCTCCCAGTACTTTTTCGACCGAACCAAACGACTGCCTGGGGGGGATATTCCGGCCAAACAATATTCCCAGCTGCTCGGCCAGCTGGTCAATTCCCTGATCCTGAGCCAGGAGGCGGCAAAAAACGGGCTCGACCAGAAGCCCTCGGTCACGGCCAAACTGGAACTGTTGCGCTGGGAGGTTCTCACCCAGGCCGCGATCCAGGATTACGTCAGAAAGACCAACCCGAGCGACGAGGAGCTGAAAGCCCTCTATGCAAAGAAATATTCCGGGCCGCCTGCGCTGGAATACAAGGCCCGGCATATTCTGCTGAAGGCAGAGGACGAGGAACAGGCAAAGCACCTCATCCAGGAACTGGACCAGGGGGCGGACTTTGCGGAGCTCGCAAAGAAAAACTCCACCGGCCCGACCGCGTCTGCCGGTGGCGACCTCGGGTGGTTCGGACCCGACAGCATGGTCAAACCTTTCACAGAGGCGGTGCAGACCTTGGAAAAAGGCGGTTACAGCAAGGCGCCGGTAAAGACCCAGTTCGGGTGGCATGTCATCCTGCTCGAGGAGAGCCGGGAGATCCCGCACCCGGATTTCGAGGCCGTGCGCAAGGAGCTCGTGGTCAGTTATCAGCAGCAGGCCCTGAAAGCGTACTTGAAGGGGCTGACGGAAAAGGCCGACATCAAGATGAACCCGAAGTTCGTGAAGAAGGCTGAATCTAAAGAAAGCAAAGTCGAATAAGCGGGGGCATACCCCATACCGTTACCCATATCTCGCTACTAATATATCTCACACGGAGGCATGGAGACACGAAGTAAAAAATATCGAAAAACAAAAGCCTACAGTGGGTGCGAAGCTGCATTCTCACAACAGGCCAGTGCATATGTCACAACTAAAAAACATCCTGCACTGGCTCAGCATCTTGATAATGATGCAACTCACTGTTTTTTTCCTCTTCGTGCCTCCGTGTCTCCGTGTGAGGTAACTCTTTGCTTGCCGAGATATGGGTAAAGGTATGGGCATACCCGGATCGGCACTCCGGCTCCTGTGCCGATTCATGAGCTACCGGTCCAGGGGGTGTCCAAGGATGGTACCAGGCAGCGCCGGAGCGCTACGGGGTGCGTTCCCACGCGGCGCGTGGGAACGAGGTCCTTGGCCCTCGGTCCTGCTTTCCTATTCTATATTCTGTACCTGCTCGCGGATCTGTTCGATCAGTACCTTGAGCTCCACGCCGACCCGGGTCACCGCCACGTCGTTGGACTTGGATGTGAGGGTGTTGGCCTCCCGGTTGAGCTCCTGCATCAGAAAATCGAGCCGACGGCCGACCGGCTCGTCCCGTTGTAATACGGTCTCCACCTCGCCCAGGTGGGCCTGCAGGCGATCCATCTCCTCGTCCACATCCAGTCGCTGGGCCAGCAGCGCCATCTCCTGCTCCAGACGCCCCTGGTCCAGTTCCTCACTCACCTCGGCCAGGCGGGCGAACAGCCGGTCTCTCACCCCCTGCAACACCCGCGGCATCAGTTCACGTGCCTTCGACACCTGCTGGCGCATGGCGGCGCAACGCTGAACGATCAGCTCGGCCAGCCGGGCCCCTTCCCGCTCCCGCGCCTGGATCAGACCGTCGATGGCCTGTTCCAGCAGTTCTCCGGCCCGGCGCTGTATCGGTGTCAGGTCCTGTTCTTCCAGCTCGATGACCCCCGGCCAGCGCAGGATATCGATGGAGCGCGGTGAGGTCCTTTCATGCAGCATGCGCCCGATGTGCGCCGCCGCATCGATGATCTGGGTCGCAAAGCGTTCATTGACCCTGACCCCTGCCGTGGCATCGCTGGAAGGGGAGAAGCGCAATACACAATCGATCTTTCCACGCCCCAGGCGCCTCGACAGCTGCTCCCGGACCACCGGATCGAGGGAACGCAACTCCTCCGGGAAACGAAGCATGACCTCGAGATAACGGTGGTTGACCGAGCGGATCTCCCAGATCAGTTCGCCGTGTTCATCCTTGGTCCGCGCCCGGGAGAACGCGGTCATACTGCGGATCATATTGTTAATCTCTCCATGTTATGGCGTATTCCGTATTTCACTACAGTACACTAAATATCAGAGGGAAACTAACTCCGCCATACAGCCACGAACAGGCGTATTCAATTAGTCATGAATCAGCCGATACCTTCCATAATCAAGGTAACCTTGCGTCTCCATGCCTAACCCTCGAACAAGCCTCGCCCCTGGCACCGTCATAGACTGCTACGCCATTATCAGACTGATCGGGAGCGGCGGTTTCAGCCTCATCTATCTGGCTCAGGACGAAGAGACCCGGGAGCGGGTGGTGATCAAGGAGTATCTGCCGAGAGAACTGGCCCGCCGAGGTGAGCGGCAGCAGATCGAGATCAGCGGCCAGGAGGCTTTCGACACCTTCAACCGGGGGAAGAAACTCTTCTATCTGGAGGCAAAGGCCCTGACCACCCTGCGACACCCCAATATCGTCGACGTGCTCACCTTCTTTCTGGCCAACAATACCGCCTATCTGGTGATGAAATATGAACCGGGCAGGAATCTGGGGAACTACATCAAACGGCACAAAGGGAGACTGAGCAGCAACTTCCTGCTTACGGTGTTTCCTCCCGTGCTGGACGCCCTCAGCCTGATCCACTCCCACGGGCAGCTGCACCTGGATATCAAACCGGGCAACGTCCACCTGCGCCCCGGCGGTAACCCCCTGCTGCTCGACTTCGGCGCGGTGCACCAGTTTGCCACCAGCCGGCGCGGACAGAGCGCGCAGGTGGTGACATCGGGTTTCTCGCCGGTGGAACAGTACTACTCGTCCGGTTACGTCGGCCCCTGGAGCGACGTGTACGCGATCGGTGCCAGTATGCGTGCCTGCATGGAAGGTCACCCCCCCCCTTCGGCCATAGAGAGACACGCCCGGGACAAGATGCGCTCGGCCCTCTCCCGGTTCAGGAAACATTACCCGAGACAGCTGCTGGAAGTGGTGGACTGGGCCATGGAAGTAGACCCCTTACTGCGCCCCCAGGATGCCGGCAGTATGCTGAAGGCACTGCTCGACGGATCTGACCGCCCGGAACCCGACAGCAACCACAGCAGACTCGAGCGTGGGCAGGGAGAGCCGGGATGAGACGTAGGAGCCTGTCCGAGAATAGAGAGCCTACTCGGCAATTGCTCCTGCATTGCTCTAACTACCTACATCCATGTAGGCGTGCGGAAAAGCCATTTCGGCCCATTTTTCCGCTCATTCTCGTAAAATATGAGTAACTATTCGCCTCAAATGACCGAAAAAATGGACTCAAAATGGCTTCCCCTCGCTACGGCTTCTATCCTTGGACAGGCTCCTAAGCAGAGATATGAAACCGGGGGGAACAGTCGGGTGGGAGACCGGCGTAACAACCAGGACCGGTATATCTGCGCCCGCTCCGGCGACGCCGTAATGCTCTGTCTGGGGGATGGCATGGGTGGCCACCCGCGGGGGGAGGATGCCGCCCGGATACTGATCGAAAAGAGCAGTCGACTACTGGATCGGGCCGCGAAACCGATCGCCGACCCAGCGCGTTTTCTGGAACGACTGATGCTGGAGAGCCACCTGGCGATCCGACGCTTCGGGCAACGGCAGAGCCCCCCCATCGACCCCAGGACCACCGCAGTGGCGGCCCTGATCCAGGACGATACCGCCTACTGGGCCCACGCGGGGGACAGTCGCCTCTACGTGTTCCGCCAGGGTGCGACGATATCCCAGACCACAGACCACTCCTACGTCGAACGTCTGCGGCGCCACGGCATCATCACCGACCGACAGAAACAGACCCACCCTCAACGCAACTTCGTCACCCGCTGTCTGGGAGGAAGTTCCGCCCTGCCGGAAGTGGAACAGGGACAGTGCCGTCTGCAGGGTGGGGATATACTGATGCTCTGTTCCGACGGACTCTGGTCCAGTGTCGGCCAGACATCGATGAGCGAGACTCTGCGCAGTGGGCTCCCGCTGGCCCAGGCAACCCGCGCGCTGACAGAAGAGGCCGCCAATGCCGCCTTCCCGGAGAGCGACAATGTTACTGTCATCGCCTTGAGAGTACACTCGTCGAGCGGCAGGATGGGGGCGAAGAGGACCGAAGAAGCCCCTTCGGCCCGGCAACCCGTTGACCTGCAGACCGCCATCGCTGAACTTCAAACTGCCATCGAATCCTTCGAAGCCGAAAAGCAACAGGAGAAATCATGAGACCCAGTGGACGTCGACCAGAGCAGCTGCGCCCGATCCGGTTCACTCGCCGTTACACCAGACATGCCGAGGGTTCGGTGCTGGTGGAATTCGGGGAGAGCCGGGTGATCTGTACCGCCAGTGTGGAGGCGCGTGTCCCGCGGTTTCTGAAAGGACGCGGGCAGGGCTGGGTCACTGCCGAATACGGTATGCTGCCCCGCTCCACCGGTGAACGCATGGGCCGTGAGGCGAGCCGTGGCAAGCAGGGGGGGAGAACCCTGGAGATCCAGCGGCTGATCGGCCGCTCGTTACGGGCGGTGGTGGATCTGCAGGCCCTCGGGGAGCGCACCATCACCCTGGACTGTGATGTGATCCAGGCCGATGGGGGCACCCGTACCGCCTCGATCAGCGGTGCCTACGTGGCACTGACGGATGCGATCAACGGGTTGATCGCCGATAACCAGCTGGCGCAGCACCCGATCCATGGCCAGCTCGCCTCGGTCTCTGTCGGCATCTACCAGGGCACCCCGGTCCTGGATCTGGACTATGCCGAAGACTCCAACGCCGAGACCGACATGAACGTCGTGATGAACGACGCCGGCGCCTTCATCGAACTGCAGGGCACCGCCGAGGGACATGCATTCCGCCGGGAGGAACTGGATGCCATGCTGGCACTGGCAGAGCAAGGCATCCGGGAGATCATGGAGGCCCAGCGGCAGGCCCTGGCGGACTAATGCCCCGCGAACGATAACCGTTCAGGGGATCAACAGACATTTAGCCGCGGATTAACGCGGATCAAACACGGATTAAGCTGGTTCCCACGCAGAGCGTGGGAACCAGATAAATAACAATATCCGTGCCTGATCCGCGTTAATCCGCGGCCATTTTTTTGTTCGGAAACACATACAAAGCAATAAAGCACCAGACCGGCCTGCCGTTAACCCCTGTTATAGAGATTAGCTGATACTGTAATCAAGGGGCTCACCCGGCATGGCATGGATACAAACAAGTCTTCGTAACAAACTGCTGCTGTTTCTTGGCATCTATACCCTGCTGGTGAGTATCGCCGCGTTCGTCGAATACCGGGGTTCCGGCGACAGCATCCAGCGTTTCGAACAGGTGCTGACCCAGGAAGTGGGCAACGAACGCGCCGTTCTCCAGATGGTGGCCGGCTTCAAGAAGCAGGTGCAGGAGTGGAAAAACGTGCTGTTGCGGGGGAGCGATCCCGCCTCTTTCAAAAAATACTGGGGCAAATTCCAGCAAGAAGAGGCAGGCCTGCAGAAGCAGGGGGGTGCCCTCCTGAAGCGTCTGGGTTCCGGCGAGGCGGCGACACTGCTGCAGCAGTTCCTGCAGCGGCACAAACAGATGGGACAGGCCTACCGCAAAGGGCTGGAGGCCTTTCGTCAGAGCGGCTTTGACAGCAAAACGGGCGACAAGGCGGTAAAGGGTATAGACAGGGAGCCGACCCGGCTGCTGGAACAGGCGGCACAACGTATCGCGGAACAGACAAGTCAGATCACGGCCGGGGCCAGCACACAGGCCGGCCACGCGGCCATCATCTCCCTGACGACCATGCTGGTTGCGATCGTTGCCGGCTTCGCCCTCTTCTACTGGTTCTCCCAGCGCGCCATCGTGCGCCCCACAAATCAGCTGACCACAGACCTCGACCGTCTTGCGGATGGGGATTTTTCACACCCGATCGAGAGCAGCAGCCGGGATGAGATCGGTAAGATAGCCAACAGTGCCGGCAAGATACAACAGCAACTGGGCGGCATGATCAAGCAGGTGGCGGACACCAGCACACGGATCAGAAAAACCGCGGAACAGGTTGGCGAGGCCGATCAGAACACCAGCAGCGCCATGCGACATCAGCAGTCGGAGACCAGTCAGGTCGCCGTCGCCATGACCGAGATGAGCGCCACCTCCCAGGAGATTGCCCGCAGTGCCGGCAGTGCCGCCGAAGCGGCCAGCGACGCCAACCGCCAGGCAGCTGAGGGAGGGGAGATCGTGCGCCGGGTGATCGGCTCCATCTCCGACCTGTCCGGTGAGATCCGGCATGCGACCACCGTGGTTCAGGCGCTGGAATCCGACAGTGAGGATATCGGCAAGGTGCTGGACGTCATACAAGGTATCGCCGAACAGACCAACCTGCTGGCACTCAATGCCGCCATCGAGGCGGCCAGGGCAGGCGAGCAGGGACGGGGATTTGCCGTGGTAGCGGACGAGGTGCGCAATCTGGCCACCCGGACCCAGAAGTCGACCCAGGAGATCCAGGCGATGATCGAACGGCTCCAGGACGGGACCGGCAATGCGGTCGCCGCCATGAAGAAAGGGGGAGAAAAGGTCTCACTCAGTGTAGACCAGGCCACCCGTAGCGGCACGGCGCTGGAGCAGATCCTGCAGGCGATTCAGACCATCAACGACATGAACACTCAGATCGCCTCCGCGGCGGAGGAACAGAGCAGTGTGGCCAGCGATATCTCGGTCAGCATCCACACCATGGACGATATCTGCACCCAGACCTCGGCACGCATCCAGGAATCCCACACCACCACCCAGGAGATGAACCGGATGGTGGAGGAGCTGGATGGGCTGGTTCTTAGATTCAGGTACTAGGATAAAGTCAGGACCTAGGACCGAGAAAAAAACTCAAAATCAGGATAGAACCAGTCTATGCGCGGGTCCTTGGTCCAGCCCTTTCAAGGTGCCTCATAACTATCTAAATCAATAGAAGTTTCGTAGGGTGCGGTGAGCTTGCGAACCGCACCGGGGGAGGCTGCCAACCCTGAGGTTTGTGCGGTTCGTTCCTCACCACACCCTACGGATCTGAGAGCTGTTTTATGGTCCGGTTTTATCCTATATATTTCAGTGCGTTGACACCTTGAAAGGTAACTTCTCAATAAGTTGGGGCAACCTGGACGTTGTAGGGGGGATAAGCGAAGCGCATCCACCATCCGGACGTTGCGGTATACGGGCAGACCAG
>JAUXBK010000145.1 GCA_030619405.1 Sedimenticola sp.
CGTAGAGCGAATGAAAAATTGAGTGGAATCCTTATTGTGATTGCCGAGATTTTTCATATCGCTATACGGGACAAGAGGTTGTGCTATGTGCGTGCGAATACTTGCAGGATCTAGGTTTTATAAAAAGCGGGGTCGGAAGGAGATTGAGATGAGTAACAGAGAACTGATCGGGCTTACCGCCAAGCAGTCGTGGCAATTGATGCAGGACGATCCCCGGGCGGTGCTGGTGGACATACGCTCGAGTATGGAGTTTCTGTTCGTCGGCCACCCCATAGGAGCCGTGCATGTGCCCTGGATCGATGAGCCGGAGTGGACCGTGAATCCGGACTTTGTCACAGATATCCGCAAGCTGCTGCTGGGCGGGGCGGTCTGTGTGGAGGACGAGGGGTGCGCCCCGGTGATCCTCATCTGCCGCAGTGGCAAACGCTCACTGGAGGCGGGAAAGGTGTTGATCGAGGCAGATTTCAACCGGGTGTTCCACACCGAGGAGGGGTTCGAGGGGGAGCGCGACGACCACTACCACCGCAGCGCCATCAACGGCTGGCGTTACCAGGGGCTTCCCTGGGAGCAATGTTGACAGAAGTCAGAATGTAGAACTTAGAATAGAGGATGATGGAACCGGAAAAGCTTTTGGAATCTGCTGCGATCCCGTCCTGACATCTACATTCCGACTTCTGAATTCTGACTTCTGATATCATGCCGGGCACACTACGGTCGAACAGAGACTAAAACAGGATGAGCACGACTTTCAAGAGTGCGGCGGACGTGGAAGACGCCTACTACGATGCGATTGACGAATCGGACCTGGAGAAGATGATGTCGGCGTGGGAAGACTCCCCCCAGGCCGCCTGCCTGCTCCCGATGCAACCCATGCACCACGGACCGGATGCCATTCGAAAGATGTGGGAGCCCATGCTGGACCCGGAACTGAAGGTGGATATCACCATCAATCACCTGCAGTGGATCGAGGAAGGGAACATCGCCATCCACATCCTGGAGGAGATGGTTACCCTGAAAGGCACCGGGGAACGACAACCCCCCATCTATGCCACCAACATCTACCGTAGATCCAGAGAGGGCTGGCATCTGCTGATGCACCTGAACTCACCCTCCCCGCCCCCGCCAGGCGCCGCAAGAATGCCCCCGGGCCCCTGAGCAGGACCACGCCCACGCAGAGGTGCGAAAACCTTAAAAAACCTTAAAAAAATTCTCGCGCAAAGGCGCAAAGGCGCAAAGAAAACCAAAAAATAAAAACAAGAATGATCGCTGCCTGCTTCTGCGCTTTACATTAGCAGCTGTGCCACAGAACGGGATCACTGCCAATTGATGGCTGTTATGGGTTTATTGCAGTTTCGATGGTAACTATTCAGCATACTTTGTAATAACGCCCAGAGACGTATTCACGGTGTTTTCGGGAAGCAATAGAGATATCAGTGACGATCATGGGAAGAACTGAATAGTTACCTCTCATGTACGAAAAGGCACCAGCAATAACTGTGTTTTTTCCCGGTTTTCTTTGCGTCTTTGCGCCTTTGCGCGAGAATGTTTTTGGTTTTGGTTTTTTTGGTTTCGCTGCGCGAAAACGCTCCCCAGGTTATTTGGAGAGTTTCAGCTTCGTGCCCCCGACGGGCACGCTTTCGCCCCCCTCCCCCGGCAGTTCATCCAGCTCCACCCGCTCGATCTGCACGAACCGGTCTGTGATCTTGCGGGCGGAGACGCTCACCTCGTCCACATCCTTATGGGCCTGGCGGATGTGGCGGGAGAGCCTATCCATGCGCTCCTGAAAGCGGTTGAAGTCCTTGGCGAGAAAATTGAGGTGCTGCTGGATCAGATCGACCTGCTCCCGGGTGGCGGCGTCTTTCAGCACCGCCCGGGCGGTGGTCAGGACCGCCATCATGGTGGTGGGCGACACCATCCAGACCCGGTGGCGCCACGCCTCCTCCACCAAGCCCGGGTGATGGGCATGGATCTCCGCGAACACCGCCTCCGCGGGGATAAACATCATGGCACCATCGGAAGTCTCGCCGGCGATGATATATTTGGCAGCGATGTCACCGATGTGTTTGCTGATATCCTTGCGGAACTGGCCCCGGGCACGCGACCGCCCGCTCTCAGGTCGTTCACTGTCGGTCATACGCTGGTAGCTCTCCAACGGGAACTTGGCATCGATGGAGATCTGCCCTGTCGGCTCGGGCAGGAACAGCACACAATCGGTCCGGGTCCCGTTGCTCAGGGTGTGCTGCAGGGAGAAACTGCTGTCCGGCATCAGATTGGCCACCAGTGCATTGAGCTGAACTTCTCCAAAGGCACCCCGGGAACGTTTGTCCGCCAGCACCTCCTGCAGGCTTACGACGTTGTTGGAGAGCTCGGTGATCCGCTTCTGTGCTTCATCGATGCGGGTCAGATGTTCCAGCACCCGGGTAAAGGTCTCTGTGGTCTTGTCGAAACCTTCGGCCAAGCGCCGCTCCACCTGGCCACTGATCTCCCTCAGACGCTTGTCGGTAGATTCAGTCAGCCCCTCCACTCGACGACCCAGCTCCTCCGCATTGCGCCCCAGGCCATCCATCAACTGACGACCGATACCCTCGAGCCCTCGAGCCAACCCCTCCTGCTGGGCCAGGCGGTTCTCGGCCAGGGCGGTGGCCAGCCTCTGTTGCAGGGCATCGAAACGCTCTGTCAGATCGGTGCGCAGGTCTCCGGTATCCCGGGCAGTGTCCCGACTCATCCGACCGAATCGCTGCTCCAGCGCCTGATAGAGGCGGGATACCTGCATCAGCAGACGGTGCTGCAGACTCTGTACCTCTTCCCGCCGCGCCTCCCGCTCCCGCGCCATCTCCCCCAGCAGAATCCGCTCCTGCTCCCTCAGCAGCTCTTCCATCCGGTCGAACCGCTCCCCTTCATCCAGCAGCAACCGCAACACTCTGGACAGGCGCGACCAGAAGAGGATGGCGACCAGTATCAGCAGGCCGGCAGCGGAGAGCAGGAGGGGCTCATTTTGACCGAGCTGATCCAGCAGATCACCACCGAGCGAATCAAGAAGGGAGGGGGTGACGCCAGATTGGGCGGGAATGGCCATAGGAGAAGTCAGGGGTCAGGGGTCAGGGGTCAGAATGGGATCATGACAGCTTCCGCACGGTTCCCAGGCCCCCTCGTTCCCACGCGGAGCGTGGGAACCCGTAAATTCTGACGCCTGCATTTTGACGCATGAAACTGTGGTCGCCATATTTTATTCCTGAATTTTAAGCACATGAAAGACTATATATTTTATACTGTTATAACACAAATCTAATATTTTGTATCACATCAGAGGCGGATCGGGTAAGCCTGTGATTTGCATCCCGACACTGGCCGGGTAAACTTCCCGTTTTCCAATCGAACATCCTTCCTTATGCGCATCCATCTGAAGACCCTCGGTTGCAGGCTGAACGAAGCGGAGCTGGAGAGCTGGTCCCGGGGATTTCGGGCCCAGGGACACCAGATCACCCATGACCTCTCCCAGGCGGATCTGGTGGTGGTCAACACCTGCGCCGTTACTGCCGAGGCGGTGCGCAAGTCGCGCAAGCTGATGCACCGGGCACACCGCAGCAATCCCAGGGCAAAGCTAGTGGTCAGCGGCTGTTTTGCCTCCCTCGACCCCCGGGAGACGGCCCGAACACTAGGCGTGGACCTGGTGGTGAACAACCCGGAAAAAGACCGACTGGTGGAGATCACCACCCGGGAGCTGGGCCTCAATGCGATGCCCGAACTGGCCACCGCATCGGGGGAGAACACGCTGCTGGGCGCTGGCCGGCAACGTGCCTTCATCAAGGTCCAGGACGGCTGCCGCTATCGATGCACCTTCTGCGTCGTGACCCTGGCCCGAGGGGAGGAGCGCAGCCGCTCGATCCCGGAGGTGATCGACGAGATCGACCAGCTCCATGGGCAGGGGATCCAGGAGGTGGTTCTGACCGGCGTCCATATCGGCGGATACGGGAGTGACTGCGGGAGCAGCCTGGTACAGCTGGTCACCGCGGTACTGCAAGAGACCGATATCCCCAGGCTGCGACTGGGGGCGGTCGAACCCTGGGACCTGCCGGAGGCCTTCTGGGGTCTGTTCGATAACCCCCGCTTCATGCCCCACCTGCACCTGCCTCTGCAGAGTGGCGCGGATACGGTGCTGCGGCGGATGGCGAGGCGCTGCAAACGCGGTGAGTTCCAGACCCTGGCAGAGCTGGCTCGCCGCACAATCCCTGATTTCAATATCACCACCGACATCATCGTCGGCTTTCCCGGCGAGAGTGACAAAGAGTGGCAGCAGACCCTCGAACTGGTGGAGCGGATCGGCTTCGGCCACCTCCACATCTTTGCCTACTCGGCGCGGCCGGGTACCCGGGCGGCGGCCCTGCCGGACCCGGTCCCCCGGGAGGTCATCCGCACCCGCAGTCGGACACTGCACAGCCTCGGCAGCCGCCTGAAACGGCAGACCCTGGAACGGTTCGTGGGGCGCTCCTTCCAGGTATTGGTCGAGCAGTGCATGGAGGAGAGCGACGAAGAGGTAGCATGGAACGGCTACACACCGAATTTCCTGCGAGTGGCGATCCAAGGTAGCCCCAGTGACGGCCTGGGAAACCAGATCAGGAAGGTCAGACTGGAGCGCGCGAACAATTCCGGTGATCAGTTGCTGGGCACTGTTCTGCAATAAAGGTCTGCATGTGCCGGTAGTGGCTCCCCCTCCAGCACAACCGACCACAGGCCCGGCAGCGCCAGAATCGATCACAGGTGGCGCGGACTGCCGGCAGCTGCGTTTCAACCCACTGCAGGTGTGCTTTTTGAATGCTACCTGCGCTTTCTTTTTCGCATCTCACCTAGCATAGTCACTATGCTGACAGAGAGGGTCAGCTCATATCTGCAAAAATCTCACCCGTTTTTGCGGCCATGATGAAATCATTCCGGTGCAGACCTTTTATCTTGTGAGACCACCAGGTCACCGTAACCCTGCCCCACTCGGTAAGCAGTGCAGGGTGATGGTTTTCTGATTCAGCCAAGTCACCCACACGATTGGTAAACGCCATCGCTTCCACAAAATTATCGAACTGAAACACCCGTTCCAGTTGCATGATGTTTTCCCGAACCATAGGGCTCCAGTCCGGAATCTGTCTGATCAGTTCAGCCAACTCCTCATCGGATACCTTTGGTGCATCTGCCCGACAGGCCTCGCAATGCGCTCCTTTTAGTTGAATCATCACTGTTCCCCGCCTTTATAGCTCTTTAAGTTAGGTTAAATCATGAAATATTCGATTTGTCCGAATAACATTATAAATCATTAAGTGAAACAGGTTATGGACGGCACTCTCACTAACCTATTCAACTTTTCTCCAACAGAGTATTCGATTATTTGCCGGCATCTCTCCAGCACCGTGGCACGATCAGCGAACAAAGAGCGGATTACAGCCAGTATGGGTTCGCGATTCTGGTCACAAGATTCCGCGTAGGGTTTCATTCCAGCTCCTGCCTGTAGGGACTTAACGCATTTAGCTGTTTCATGTAGCCTGCTACTGCCAAACGCTCGTGCCCAACAAAATCTTCTATCGATCGCTGAAACGGGTTCTCTGCCAACCAGTGGTAGGAACGGGTCAGACGGGGCAGAAACCCACGCGATATCTTATGCTCTCCCTGAGCACCAGGCTCGAAGATTTGTAGGTTGTGTTCAATACAATGCTCAATTCCCTGATAGTAGCAGGCTTCGAAATGCAGGCTGTTCACCTGTCGCACACTGCCCCAATATCGTCCGTACAGCCTGGTATCACTGAGGTACATCAAAGAACCAGCGATACATTCCCCTTGCAAGTCCGCCAATACCAGCAGCACTTGATCGGGCAACTGTTCAGCCACCTGTCGAAAGAAGCTCTCATTAAGGGTAGCGACCCCCCATTTCTCCTCGAATGTTTGACGATAAAACCGGCTGAAATCACGCCAGTCCTGCTCCGTGGCCAGATATCCATCCAACCGTCTTAAGGTAACACCAGCCTCTCCTACCTTGCGCCGCTCCTGTCGAATCTTCTTGCTCTTGCGGGAGGCGAGCCGTGAGAGAAAATCATCGAAACGACTATACCCGGGATTGTGCCAGTGGAACTGGTAGTCATGTCGGACCATTAGCGACTGCTGATCGAGATACTGCTGATTTGCATCATTCGGAAACAGGCAATGATAACCGCTTGCTCCGCGCTTTTGCATCAGTTTATTAACTGCCCGTAACAACATGGGATAAACCGTATCCGACCTGCCCGGCTGGCACAGCAGCCGTTGTCCTGCCGCCGGCGTATAGGGAACTGCTGACACCAGTTTAGGGAAATAGGAAAGACCAGCCCGTTCATAGGCGGCGGCCCAGGCATTGTCAAACACGAACTCGCCATAGGAGTTGGTTTTCTCATACAAGGGCATAGCCCCTGTCAGTTGCCCTCCTTCATATACTGCGATATGGCAGGGCAACCAGCCAAATTCTTCTCCCACACAACCCTGCTCTTCAAGGGCATGCAGAAATTCATGTCGCAGAAAAGGATTGTTATCCTGCAGCAATGCATTCCATTCTGATAATGGAATCTCCTCTATCCTAGAATGAACCCTGATATTCAATACGACGAAGATCTCTGTCTGGTCACAATGGATTCGTGAAACCGGGGTCACGTGAAACCGGGGTCAGAGTAAACTTTTCTGTTTCTGATTATTATCAATCTGGTTTTTTTGGCTTACCCATTTTGGCAGGCCGTACTCGTCGCTTCAGATTGGTCTCTATTTCGTCATTGAACCGATCGGAGCCCGGCGCCAGTCCTTTGTTAACGGCGTCACGAATGTCTTTGATCATGCTGCCGTCCACATGCCTCATGAAC
>JAUXBK010000136.1 GCA_030619405.1 Sedimenticola sp.
GTAATGGGGGCTTGCGCCTCCTTCAGCACCGCACGCAGGCTGTTGACGGTGCCCTCGTTCATGGCAGCGGTAATTTCACGCTCCTGGAAACGCACGGTGACGGTATTCTCCCCCTCGCCGATTTCAATCTTCACCCCTTTGAATCGGGTATTGCCCTGATCCCTGAAGCGGTTGATGACCCCGAATACCCGGTCGGTGGTATCGAGTGATACCCGTTTACCACTGGTGAGGTGTGCCGGTTTGGTGTCGTCGATCTGTATCCTTTTGTCGCCACTGTGGGGGATCTGGAAATCAGAGCTCCTGGTGGCCTCACCAGCCTTGGCATAGACCAGCAGACGTATCGTCTCTGGGCCGATCTCGAAAGGATCCTCATAGAACGTTCCATCCTTGGGATTGGTACCATCCAGGGTGTAGAACATCTCGGCACCAGGCGTGCATTGCAGGGTGACTTTTCTCTTGTCAGCCGCCGGTTCGACCTGATGGCGAATCTTCAGCTCTGCCAGCCAGCGGGTGGGTTTGCCGCTCTCGTACTTCCCCGTGGTGTCCTTGACCCAGAAATAGAGGGTCCCCTCCCTGGTGCTGAAGTTTTCCAGATCCTCCACCCGTGGATCACTCGCTGTCACCTCCGGTTTAGAAGTGTAATAGATGATCGGACTCTCCCTGGCGTTGCGTGGGGTCAGATTGAGGATGGATTCACCGTTGTTCGGGTTGGTTGCCTGTAGCGAGACATTGACGCTGGTCTTCTCTTTCGGGAAGGGTCCTTTTTCAATGTAGCCGTCCTCGCCCAGACGCCAGCGGCCTTGCTTCAGTGCCTCTGTCTTGCACCGTACTTAGGGGCTTGGAAAAGATTAAATTACGCGCCTTGCTTGTCTATGGCTCCGTCTTCGGTGTTGCGCCATGGGTTACATACAACGAGTATGCGCCCCTTGGCGCGCCTTGAAGACGAAGCCCTATCCGGCGCAAATCACGTAATTTAATATTTTCCAAGTCCCTTATGCGCGCCGCATCCACCACTGGCCTGCCTCTGAGCATCGATGTACTCATCCATCTTCTCACCGAGGGTCCCGATCTCTTCAATCCACTCGTCCTTGATCGTGTCTGGCAGTGCGCCAAAGCGGTTGTAACGATCACGCTCCGTTCCGAAAGTCGCTCGTAAACCTTGTGGATTACACGGCGCTCAGGGGCGTGTGGAAGGCAAAGTCCCTGGAGTTGGGGATGATGCGGTTCGCAGGCTCACCGCATCCTACGACCGGGATTTGTCCGCCAGCCGCTGGAGCGCGGACTGGAGGCCGGGGTCATCGATACTCTGCGCCACCGATCGGATCATGGCGGCGTTCTCGCGGGAAAGCAGCTTGGCCCGATTCCTTGCCGGCCCCCTTTGTTTCGACTCGCCAGGCGCCATTACGCGCACGGTGATCCGGTTGAATTCCAGACCCTGGGCCTGCAGCTGCCTGGACAGGGCGCGGGCGTGGAATCGCAGCCGGCTGCTCCAGGCTGGAGAGTCGGTATAGAGGAGCAGCCGACCATCCCGTTCCAGGGCAGCGAGACAGTGCCGGTCCAGCGGGGGTGGCAGTTCGTTTCTCACCCGGGCCAGCAGCGTCCGCTGCTCATGTGCCCGGGTGATCAGCCGGTTCAGGCCGCTGGAGGAGCGCAGCAATTTACCTAAGCGCTGTGGTCTGTTCGCCATGAGGGTGCCTGCGGGTCCGCCGGATAATTCGTAACGACACTGGATTAAGGTTATACTTAAAAGCTTTATTTGGATACCCCCTGGTACACATACCGAATAATGAGTCTTCTCACCTTGCCCAGATTGTGTCTGAGACCCGGCAGCCGGACGCTCTCGCTGTCCAGGCTCGGCCTCTGTCTGAGTCTCATCCTGGTGCTGGTGGCCGGGGGCGCTCTGTGGACGGGCTATGCGATGGGAATCCGCTCGGAGGACGGTGCCGGGATACCCTTCGTCTCCATCTCCCTGCGCCGGGCATTGGAGCAGCAGCGCCACGAACTCGACCGGACCCGGCTGGAGACGCGGGCGCACGTGGATGCCCTGGCCCTGCGTCTGGGGGTGATGCAGTCCCACATCATGCGGCTGGATGCCCTGGGTGAGGAGCTGGCCCGGAGCGGCGGGCTGGATCCCGCGGAGTTCAATTTCGATCAGGCGCCGGCCAGGGGCGGGGTGGATTCCTCGAATGGCGCCCGATCGGTGGAGCTCAGTGAGCTGGTATCGGAGATGGAGCAGCTCTCCCGGTCCATCGAGGACCGGGAGAACAAATTGAGCCTGTTGGAACGGCTGATCCTGAACAACCGGCTCGACGGCCAGATGCTGCCGGCGGGCAGACCGGTCATCAAGGGCTGGATCTCCTCCCCCTATGGCAGGAGAAAAGACCCATTCACCGGGAAGAAGGTGTTTCATCACGGTGTCGATATCGCCGGTAAAATGAATTCGGAAGTATTTGCGGTGGCAGCAGGCATCGTCATCTCGGCCGGCAGGAAGAGTGGCTACGGTTATCGGGTGGAGATCCTTCATGCCGATGGCTACATCACCCGATATGCACACAGCAGCAAGCTGTTCGTCGAGGTGGGCGATCTGGTCAACAAGGGTGAGGTGATCGGCCTGATGGGCTCCACCGGGCGCTCTACCGGGCCTCACGTTCACTTCGAGATCGCCCGTAACGGTAAGAGTATCAACCCCGCAAAATATCTTCGCCGGAAATAATCCGCCCGCCACTCCCCGGTTCTACTTTAATTTCTACCCACAACGGAAGCCTTGATTTCATGGTCAGTAAGATTCTCAGAAAGGTCTTTGGAAGTCGCAACGATCGCCTGATAAAGCGCATGTCGAAGTTGGTCGAGGTGATCAACGGGATCGAGCCGCAGATGCAGGCTCTCTCCGACGAGCAGTTGCGGGCCAAGACAACGGAATTCCGCAAGCGCCTGGAGCAGGGGGAGTCGCTGGACGCCCTGTTGTCCGAAGTGTTCGCGGTGGTCCGGGAGGCAGCCTGTCGGGCGCTGGGCATGCGCCATTTCGACGTGCAGATGATCGGTGGCATGGTGCTGAATCAGGGCAAGATCGCAGAGATGCGCACCGGTGAAGGCAAGACCCTGGTGGCAACCCTGGCGATATACCTGAACGCGCTGCCGGGTAAGGGCGCGCAAGTGGTGACGGTGAACGACTATCTGGCCCGGCGCGACGCCGCCTGGATGGGCAAGGTCTACCATTTTCTCGGGCTCGACGTGGGGGTGATCAACTCCTCCGGCGGCCTGGGGCCGGACGAGTCGTCCTACCTGTTCGACCCCGGTTATGACGGCTCTGCCGGCGGCCATCTGCATCTGCGTCAGGTGCCCCGCCGCGAGGCCTATGCGGCGGACATCACCTACGGTACCAATAACGAATTCGGTTTCGACTATCTGCGCGACAACATGGCCTTCGGCGCCGATCAACGGGTACAGCGGGACAAGTTCTTTGCCGTGGTGGACGAGGTGGACTCGATCCTGATCGACGAGGCGCGCACCCCCCTGATCATCTCCGGGCCGGCGGAGGACAGCTCGGAGCTGTATCAGAAGGTCGATGCGTTCATCCCGCGCCTTACCCGTCAGGACCCGATCGAAGACGAGGAAGGAAAGCCGGACTTTGGCCCGGGTGACTACTCGGTCGACGAGAAGGCGAAACAGGTGTTCCTCAGTGAAGAGGGGCATCAGAAGGTGGAGGAGATGCTGACCGAGATCGGACTGCTGGGGGAGGGGGAGAGCCTCTACGACAGCGGCAATATCAGCCTCATACACCATGTCTACGCGGCGCTGCGGGCCCACGTCCTGTTTCACCGCAACGTGGAGTACATCGTGCGCGACGGTCAGATCGTCATCGTCGATGAGTTTACCGGCCGCACCATGCCGGGGCGGCGCTGGTCGGATGGCCTGCATCAGGCGGTGGAGGCGAAGGAGAGGGTCTCGATCCAGAATGAGAACCAGACCCTGGCCTCGATCACCTTTCAGAACTACTTCAGGCTCTACGACAAACTCTCGGGTATGACCGGCACCGCCGATACCGAGGCACCGGAGTTCCTGCAGATCTATGGACTGGAAGTGGTGGTGATACCCACCAACCAGCCCATGATCCGTGACGACAAGAGTGATCTGGTCTACATGACGGCACCGGAGAAGTACGATGCCATCGTGGAGGATATCCGCGACGGTGTGACGCGGGGGCAGCCGGCGCTGGTGGGCACCGCGTCGATCGAGACCTCGGAGCTGATCTCGGGGCTGCTGCAAAAAGAGAACATCGAGCACAAGGTGCTCAACGCCAAGCACCACGAGCAGGAGGCCCATATCGTGGCCCAGGCGGGCCGGCCGGGCGCCGTGACCATCGCCACCAACATGGCGGGGCGCGGTACCGATATCGTACTCGGTGGCAACCTGGAAGTGGAACTGGAGGCGCTGGGGGAGAATCCGGACCCGGAAGTGGTGGAGAAGCTGCGCAGCGAGTGGAAAAAGATCCACCAGAAAGTGCTGGATGCGGGCGGGCTGCATGTGATCGGTACCGAACGCCACGAGTCACGTCGTATCGACAATCAGTTGCGGGGCCGTTCCGGGCGCCAGGGTGATCCGGGATCCACCCGTTTCTACCTCTCCCTGGAAGACAACCTGATGCGGATCTTCGCCTCCGACCGGGTCTCCGCCATCATGCAGAAACTGGGAATGGAGAAAGGCGAGGCGATCGAGCACCCCTGGGTGACCAAGGCGATCGCCAATGCCCAGCGCAAGGTGGAGGGACGCAACTTCGATATCCGCAAACAGCTGCTGGAGTATGACGACGTCGCCAATGACCAGCGCAAGGTGGTCTACGAGCAGCGCAACGAGTTGATGGACGTCGACGATATCTCCGAGTCCATCCAGGCCCTGCGCCACGATGTGGTCAGCGGCCTGATCGATCGCTACATACCGCCCGGGAGTCTGGACGAGCAGTGGAACCTGGAGGGGCTGGAGCAGGCCATGAAAGAGGAGTTCGATCTCGACTACCCGATTCGCCAGTGGCTGGATGAGGATGAGCAGCTGCACGAGGAGACCCTGCGTAAACACATCATCGACGAGATGGAGAAGGCCTACCAGGAGAAGGAGGAACTGGTGGGCAGCGCGAACCTTCGGAACTACGAGAAAGGGGTGATGCTGCAGGTGCTGGACACCCACTGGAAGGAGCACCTGGCAGCGATGGACTACCTGCGCCAGGGTATCCACCTGCGCGGCTATGCCCAGAAGAACCCGAAGCAGGAGTACAAGCGCGAGGCGTTCGAGATGTTCTCCCGCATGCTCGACAGCATCAAGCACGAGGTGATCTCAGTGCTGACCAAGGTACAGGTGCAGCAGCCGGAGGAGAATTACCTGGCGCAGCAGCCGTCCGAGGAGGCATTCCAGTTTCAGCACGAAGAGTTTGCTGGTTTCGACCAGGCAGAGGCCGGCGAAGAGCAGGAAGACGAGGCCGCCGGCGCTGAAGCGCAGAGGCCGTTCGTGCGGCCCGAACGCAAGATCGGCCGCAACGAACCCTGCCCCTGCGGCTCGGGCAAGAAGTACAAACAGTGCCATGGGAGGATCCAGTAGGATCAGGTACTAGGTACTAGGAAAAAACAGGTACTAGGTACTAGGTACTAGGTACTAGGTACTAGAAAAAAAAGGTACTGGTACTAGGTACTAGGTACTAGGAAAAGAGAGGACCAAGGAATAAAGGTAGGACCAAGGACCAAGGACTAACGAGCAGAGACTTTCTTATTCTTATGCTGTGCGGGATGTCTGAATTACCCCCAATCCTTCAACAGCGGATCCCCTCTCCCTCCGGGAGACGACTCCATGGATGGAGGAGGTAGAGCGACGCAGGATGCCAAAGCCGAGGGACAGGGTGAGGGGATCAAAAAAGAGCTTTTCCTACTACCTAGTATAAGCCCTTTCAAGGTGCCTCATAACTATCTAAATCAATAGAAGTTTCGTAGGGTGCGGTGAGCTTGCGAACCGCACCGGGGGAGGCTGCCCACCCTGAGGTTGGTGCGGTTCGTTCCTCACCACACCCTACGGATCTGGGAGCTGCTTTATGTTCCGACTTTATCCTATATATTTCAGTGCGTTGACACCTTGAAAGGGCTGCATCCCAGTACCTTTATCCGAGCGGAAGCATGCATACCCATACCGATGACTGAGCGGCACACAACGACGGTGCTCCTGGTAGACGATCATCCGCTGATGCGCAAGGGTCTGCTTGCGCTGCTGGAAAGCGAGGCGGAGATCGCCGTGGTCGGCGAGGCAGGCGACGGCCAGGAGGCCATCGACCAGGTCAAGGCACTCTCACCAGACGTGGTCGTCATGGACATCAGCATGCTGAACATTAACGGCATTGAGGCCACCCGACGCATCCTGGCCAAAGCACCCGAAACCCGGATCATCGCCCTGTCGATTCACGCGGAAAGGCGCTTCGTGGACGAGATGCTGCGGGCGGGGGCAAGCGCCTGCATCCTCAAGGAAAGCGTGCCGGAGGAGCTGATCCAGGCCATCCACTCGGTCATGCGGGGCGAGCCCTTCCTGACTACGTCGATCCTTGGTACGGCGATCTCGGGATACCGGGAAACCACCGATGAAGCGTCTGAGGACGGCGCAGCCGCCGGGTTCATTCTGCAGACCAAGCTGTACCGTCCCTCATCGCCTTCGGATCTGGTGCCCCGCACCCGGGTGCTTGAACGGCTCGAGGCCGGGCGGGTACGGCCCTTGACGCTGGTCTCGGCGCCCGCTGGCTACGGCAAGAGCATCTTGATCAGCAGCTGGCTGGAGACCCGCGGTGACTGGCCCTCCGCCTGGTTTTCGCTGGACCAGGATGATAGCAACCTGCGACAGTTCCTGGACTATTTCGTGGCCGCGGTACAGAGCGTTTTTCCGCAGGCCTGCGCACAGACCCAAGACCTGGTCAGCGCCTCACAGTTGCCCCCCCTTCCCACCCTGGTGGCGAGCCTGGGCAACGATCTGAGCGAAATCGATCGGCCCTTCATCCTGGTGCTGGATGACTATTACCGCATCGACGCCGAGTCCCCGGTCAACGACCTGCTCCACCAGCTGCTGGCGCACCCGCCAATCCCCCTGCATCTGATAATCATTTCCCGAC
>JAUXBK010000224.1 GCA_030619405.1 Sedimenticola sp.
AAATGATGTTGTCTTCCTAAGACCGCTTGGCCTCCGACTTGTACTAGGTACTAGGAAAAACAGACACTCAGCATCTCGGAAAGTTCATCCCATTCCCGCAGGTCTTTGCTGTTCTTTGACCATCGTTGGGGATCTTTCACAGGTGCCGAGGGGTTGGCAGCAACCCCCGGTTCTCCTGGTACTTAGGACCTAGGACCTAGTACCTAGTACCTGCTTTCGAAAGCCATACATCCAGTCCCTGGGCGCACAGCTCTGTATCCAGCGCCAGCAGCCGCTCTATCTCTTCCGCCGGGAGGGTGCACTGGTGCTGGCGTAGCTGGTTCAGGTAGAGTTCCTGCAGGCGTTGCCTGAGTAGCGGCAGCCGTGGCTCTGCTGTGCGGCAGGCGTGGGCGATCTCCACATAGGTGTCGATGGCCTGGTGCAGTGAATCCACCAGGGTCTCCGGGTGCTCTATGGCGCAGTAGTGGGTCAGATACATCCGCTCTGGTTGGAACGTCATCAGCCGGTCGAGGGTAGTGTGCCAGGCCACCGGGTCAAACTGGACCGGGGTCGAGGGCAGCAGCATGAACGGTCCCCGGGCGGTGGTCAGTTCCTGATAAGCGATGCCGAAGGTGTCACCGGTAAAAAAGCCCCGGCTCTGCCGGTCCCAGACACAGATGTGGTGGCGGGCGTGCCCCGGTGTATCCAGGCAGAGCAGTTGCCGGCCGTTCAGGTCGATGGTCAGCTCGTCTTCCGCCTTGATCACCCGCTCCGGGTCCACCGCCACCAGTTCCCCGAAATCTTCCGCGAATTGCTCCTCACCATAGACCGCGGTGGCGCCGGCAGCGAGCCGGGTGGGGTCGATCATGTGACGGGCGCCGAACGGGTGCACCACCAGTCTCGCCTCCGGGAGCCGTTGCATCAGCTGGCCGGCGCCCCCGGCGTGATCCAGGTGGACGTGGGTCGGTATCACATACCGGATCTGCTCGGGTCGCAGGCCTCGCTGTTCCAGCAGTGCCATGATCGTCGCTACCGTATAGGGTGTGCCGGTATCGATCAGGGCGGCGCTCTCCCCCTCCTGGAGCAGGTAGCAGCTGGCGAGCCCCTCCCGCTGATAGTGGGTCTCGATGCAGGTGATGTCGGAGCGTATGTTCTGGTATGAGCTTTTCAATTGGTATAACCGTTTTTCGTTCGTGAACGTATACCCCAGGTCAGAGCCTGACCAGTTCACCGTGCAGATTCAGGTACCACGCTGTCATTCCAGATTATAATATTGGTCACACCTACTCAAATCATGTGTGGAGTCTAACAGGAGTGAATCTGAATGCGTGCACATATCTACAAGAAAGTGGAGCTGGTGGGCTCCTCGACCGAGAGCACCGACAAGGCGATCGAGAATGCCATTGCCCGGGCCTCGAACAGCATACGTAACATGGAGTGGTTCGAGGTGCAGGAGACCCGGGGCCACATCGTCGATGGCAAGGTGGCCCACTGGCAGGTGGTGCTGAAGGTGGGTTTTCGACTGGATGATGTGGAGGATTAGGCAGAATTCAGGACTCAGAAGGCAGAATATAGAATTCAGAATGAAAACCCGGGGAACTTTTTGGAACCCGCTGCAACCCCATGCTGCATGCTGCATTCTGTCTTCTGTCTTCTGTCCTCAGCCGCGGGAGGCATCCGGGTTGAGTTCCGGCAGCGGGTGTCGGGGTGGCTTTGTGCCGCCCTCGCCACCACTGGAGAAGGGGATCCAGCCCGGTTTGAGCTGCTCCCGGAAACGCGCTTTCCAGACCTCGAAATCGATCTGCCCATCGCTGTAGAGTGATGCCTCCAGCTCCCGCATCAGGTTACGCATGATGGCCCGGTCCGACCGGGGATGGATGTCCGAGAGCCGTTCTCCCAGCTCCTGCAGTGGCAGCTGAGCCGGGATGCCCAGGTGCTTGTTGGCCAGGAACTTCAGCATATAGCCCCACACCTCCGGATCCTTTTCTGCATCCACCACCCGCACGCAGAACCAGAGGCGGTAGAAGCGGGGGAGGGCGCGGACGAAGATCTGCCGCAGTTTCTGCAGTCGCCGGACAGGGGCGATCCAGAGCAGGAAGGCACGGACCTGGCCGATGGCGAAGCGCGCCACTACGGTGATCTCCTCTTCCACCACCTGCATGAACCGTTTGTGGCGCAGCCAGGCCAGTACCCAGAATCCGACGGTGACGGTGAACATCGCGACCAGAGGGACCCAGAGTATCAGGGTGGAGGCACCGGGAAACAGGTCGGCTATCTCGCCGGCAGCGGTTCCCGGCTCGCCCTTGGCGACCAGTTGACGCATGGGCACAGTGGAAGTCTCCGCCTGACCGCTGTCCACATTCCACCAGTGGATGCGCAGTTCCGGGATCCGCACCTTGCCGCCATGCTGGGGGACCAGGGTGTAGACTTCGGTGCGGTGGCCAAGCAGAAACTGCCCGTCTGAAGATATCTTTCCCTCGATCTCCGACTTGTCCCGGTAAATGTGGAAATCTTTGTGCGTCTTGAGCCGCTTCTCCATCGACGGGAGCTGGCCGCCGGTGGCTCCGACGGCGGAAATTTCCACCACCAGGTTGATCGGTTTCCCCGCTTCCGGCTTTTCCGCATTCTGCAGGTAAGACTGGACCACCAGGCCATGCAGTGGCAGCCAGGGCTGTACCCCGGGCTCCACCGGTTGTATGTCGAGCCGAAGCGGGTCTGAGGAGAGCACGTCGAAGGCAGTGCCGTAGCTGTCTGCCGTGGTGCCCTTTACCCGGAGGCGCGGGATGGTGAGCGTGCCGGCCTGGAGAGGGGTGAGGGCGTAGTGATACTCGTTGACGATCTCTTGCCGACCGTTGATGTTCGCCACGCTGGCCACCGGCCCGTCCAGTTTCTTGAGGACGAACTCCCCGGTCTGGGGCAGTTCGGGCTGTGCCGTGCTGAGGTTGCTGCTGCTGACGATCCGCAGCGTGAGGACCACCGACTGTTGAGCAAAGGGGTGGGTTTCGGAGACCTGCACCTCCACCCGGGGGGCGTTGCGGATGCTGGTCGCCTTGGTCGTCTGCCCGTAACCGGTGGCTGGTTGTCGTGGCCAGCTCTGCTGCTGCGCCGGTTGTCCATAACCCTGTCCGTAGGGTTGTTGCGCCGGCTGTCTGTAGTCCTGTCCATAGGGTTGTTGCGTCGGTTGTCCATAGGGTTGTCCATAGCCCTGCTGTCCGTAGGGTTGTCGCTGGGGCGGGCTGTAGGCGGGCCGTTGGGCCGGTTGCCCGTAACTCTGTCCGTAGGGTTGCTGCGCGGGGTTGTAGGCGGGTGCTTGCGCCGGTTGCCCGTAGCCCTGGCCATAGGGTTGTGTCGGCTGACCATAACCCTGTTGCGGGTACTGCTGCCCGTAGGGGTAGCCAGGATTATAGCCCTGGGCCGACAGGGTGGTGGCGAACAGGGACAACAGCCCCAGGCAGAGCCACCGCCATGGGATTTCTTCGAACTGAAGAGTGCGTCTCTTTATCATCTCCTATTCTCCTACCAGGGACGGGGTTCCCGCAGCGGTTTGCCCTGTTGCTGCTGCATACGGCGTTCCTCCAGCAGAAACTGGTTACGCAGCAGGAATGCGGGGTTGCCCTCGATCTGTTCCAGCCAGCGCTCCATCAGCAGGGCGCTCGCGTCACTCCCTTTACCTTCGCCTTCGGGCATGGCTTCGCCACCCCGTGTCAACGCATCCTGGTCCAGGGCCTCGCCCTGCTGGTCGAACTGCTCCACCGCTTCGGTACTCTTGCCGGGCTGGGGAAGCTCTTCCGGCGGGGGCATCTCAACCCGCCCCGGCTCTGCCGTCTGGTCCTGCTTGCCGGGTTCCCCTGCGTCGGGTTCCTCGGGTTCGCCCCCCTTACCTTGCTGTTCATCCTCTGTCTCGCCTCCGGCCTGCTCCATCTCTTCCTGGTCAGCACCGCCGGCCTGCTCCATCTCTTCCTGGTCAGCACCGCCGGCCTGCTCCATC
>JAUXBK010000130.1 GCA_030619405.1 Sedimenticola sp.
AAATCCCCTCTCCCTCAGGGAGACGACTCCATGGATGGAGGAGGTAGGGCGACGCAGGACGCCAAAGCCGAGGGTTAGGGTGAGGGGTTCAAAACGGCAGGGGGAGTGAACGGTTACATTCTCAATGTCGCAACATGGTGCAAACATCTAACGAAGGCTTTCACCACGAAGCACACGAAGAGCACGAAGAATTCTCGTTTTAAATGTTTCTTCGTGGTGATTCTTTTTCCATATTTAGAATTGCTGTACAGGTCTCTCTTTAAGGTATCATTGGATCCATGAAAATCTCTCTTGGCGTGGTGATGGACCCGATCGAGTCCATCAACATAAAAAAGGACAGTACCTTCGCTATGCTCCTCGAGGCACAGGCGAGAGGCTGGGAAGTGTGGTACATGGAGCAGGGCGACCTGTTTCTGGAAGGGGACCGGCCCGGCGCCCGGATGCAGCGGGTATGGCTGGAGGAGAACCCCCAGCACTGGCACCGTTTCCAGCAGGAGCGGACCATGGCCCTGAGCGAGCTGGATGTGATCCTGATGCGCAAGGACCCGCCCTTCGATATGGAGTATGTCTACACCACCTATCTGCTGGAGAAGGCGGAAGAACAGGGGACACTGGTGGTCAACCGGCCTTCCAGCCTGCGCGACTGCAACGAAAAGCTGTTCACCGCCTGGTTTCCCCAGTGTTGCCCGCCGATGGTGGTGACCCGGGACCACCAGCGGATGCTGACGTTTCTCGAACAGCAGAAGGACATCATTCTGAAGCCCCTGGGGGGCATGGGCGGGGCCTCCATCTTCCGCGCCCGCATAGGTGATCCCAATGTCAATGTCATCATCGAGACCCTGACCGGCAACGGACGGCGGTACGCCATGGCCCAGCGTTTCATCCCCGAGATCAGCAAGGGTGACAAACGCATCCTGATGGTGGATGGCGAGGCGGTGCCGTTTGCACTGGCCCGCATCCCGAAACCCGGCGAGTCCCGCGGCAACCTGGCCGCCGGTGGCAGTGGCGTTGGCGTACCCCTGTCGGAGCAGGATCGCTGGATCGCCGCCCAGGTGGCGCCGGCCCTGCAGACACGAGGTATCCTGTTCGCCGGCATCGATGTGATCGGGGACTACCTGACCGAAGTCAACGTCACCAGTCCCACCTGTATCCGGGAACTGGATGCCCAGTTCGGCCTCAACATCAGCGCCCGGTTGCTGGACCGCATCGAGGAGAAGCTCACGGGATGAGGCGCCCGTTCGGTCACGGTAATCCACAGCGGCTCCACCACCGCCGGTGCGGCGGCCACCGCCCTGTTCATTGCCGGTCCCGACAGGTGGTATGAGATCGCCCGACGCATGGGGATCCGTTACGTGCTGCTGGTGGACTCGGAGGGGACCCTGCCTATGAATCCCGCCAGGCAGAAGCGCCTGCAACTGCGGAACAAAGGGCTTGAGATCCGACTCAGCCCACCCCTCTCCGGGGCCGGCACGGGGCACGCCCCAGAGGAGACATGAATAACGCCCGCATCTCTTCCACGGATCGCCTGGGGCTGACCCTGTTCTTTGCCCTGGCCGCGCACGCCATCGTAATCCTGGGGGTCAGTTTCAGCTTCGAAGCCCCGAAGAAACAGCCACCACCGGCACGCACCCTGGAGATCATCGTGGTGCAGCCGCAGAAACTACAGCCGGAGAAAAGACCGGACAAAGCGGATTTTCTGGCCCAGAGCAGCCAGCAGGGTGGTGGTTCCCACACACAGAAGCTGCGTCCCACCAGCAGGCCCGCGCCAGCCTCCCTGGAACCTACTCCCCAGGTGGTGGCAAAACCACAACCCAAAGCACCACCCCCGATACCGTCGGCAACGTCGGAACCGCACCGGAAGGTGGTGGCGACGACCACGCCGGCCCAACGAAAGGTCCGCATCGTGCCGGCCAGACCGCCCATACCACCGAAGCCCCGGAAACTGACCGCGACCCAGTTGCTGACCAGCACCAGCCAGGAGATCAGCCGGCTGACGGCGGAGATCGATCGCAGGAACCAGGCCTATGCCAAACGCCAGCGGCGCAAATGGGTGACGGCCAGCACCCAGGAGTACAAATATGCCAGCTACCTGGACGCCTGGCGCAAGAAAGTCGAGCGCATCGGCAACCTCAATTATCCGGACAAGGCCAAGCGACGAAGGCTTTACGGCAATCTGGTCCTGCATGTGGCGGTGCGCGCAGATGGCTCGGTGAAGGAGATCAATATCAAGAAATCATCCGGGCACAAACTGCTGGACGATGCCGCCATCCGTATCGTCCGGCTCTCCGCCCCGTTTGCCCCCTTCCCCGCCAATATCCGCAAGGAGACCGATATCATGGATATCGTCCGCACCTGGCAGTTCCGCAGCAACAACCAGCTCTTCGCCAAATAACCACCGTAACCGTTCACGGTTGTCAGTTTACAGTTTCCGGTCAATAAAACAGGAAGTTAGCCGGAACCAGCAGAACTGAATCGGGAATTGAAATCGATATCGAAAATGCTTCCTGCACTACCTGGTTCGTTGCAAAGCCGTAAACCGTAAACTGATAACCGTGAACGGTTACGATCATACAGGCAGTCAGCCTGAGATTTTTTTGTTCGTGAACGCATACCCATTTAGTATCGAGCAGTACGCTGATACAATCGGAGGCATGGAGAGCGAAACCAACCTTACCAACCATTTCCTGATCGCCATGCCCGGCCTCCAGGACACCAATTTCTTCCATACCGTCACCTACATCTGTGAACACAATGAGGCGGGGGCCATGGGCATCGTGCTCAACCGTCCCGCGGACCTCCATCTCGGGGACATCCTGGCACAGCTCGACATCGACACCAGCGAACTGGAAAACGGGGGGCCCAGAGTCTATGTGGGTGGGCCGGTGCAGACCGAGCGTGGCTTCGTGGTGCACAGCGCCGGGAAGGAGTGGGCCTCGACCCTGCAGATCACTCCCCGGATCAGTGTCACCACCTCCCGGGACGTACTGGACGCCATCGCCCACGGTAAGGGCCCGGAGCAGTCATTCATCGCCCTGGGGTACGCAGGCTGGACCGGGGGGCAACTGGAGGATGAACTGAGCGCCAACGCCTGGCTCAGTGGACCCGCCTCGGAGCAGATCATCTTCGAACTGCCGGCGGAGCGGCGCTGGGAAGCAGCGGCAAAACTGCTCGGCGTCGACCTGAATCTGTTGTCGAGCGAGGCAGGGCACGCCTGACAGACATGGAAACCCTGCTCGGTTTCGACTATGGCACGGTCAGGGTCGGGGTGGCGGTGGGACAGACCATAACCGGTACGGCCACCCCGCTGGAGACCCTGCGGGCGGTGCAGCAGCGGCCGGACTGGGCGGGCATCAGCCGTTTGATCGAGGCCTGGCAGCCAGACGCGTTGGTGGTCGGCCTCCCATGTGGTCTGGATGGCAGTGACACCGAGATATCAGACCGCGCCAGGCGCTTCGCACGCCAGCTGAACGGACGCTACCGGCTACCGGTACGTATGATGGACGAACGCCTGACATCGATGGAGGCCCGCAGCCGGCAGGGCCCCCATTCGGACGACTACCTGCAGCGTGATGCCATCGCCGCCCAACTCATACTGGAAACCTGGTTCAGTGAGCACTAACAAAATCTTCCTGCAGGCCGATGCCATCGAACAGCGGATCCGCGACATGTCCCAGACACTGAAGATACGCCTGGAAGTCCAGCAGATCGACTCCCCCGCCATGATCGGCATCCACACCGGTGGTGCCTGGCTGGCGCAAAGACTGCACCGGCAACTGGCGATCCCCGAAACGCTGGGCACCCTGGATATCTCGTTCTATCGGGATGACTTTACCCGGATCGGTATGAATCCGGAGGTGAAACCGTCGCATATCCCGTTCGATGTGGATGACCGACACATCATCCTGGTGGACGACGTACTGCAGACCGGGCGCACCATCCGGGCGGCGATGAACGAGATCTTCGACTACGGCCGCCCCGCCTCCATCCTGCTGGTGACCCTGGTGGAACGAAGCGGCCGGGAACTGCCGATCCAGCCAGGCGTAGTGGGGCTGCGCCCGCCCCTCAGCCTGGACCAGCACATCACCCTGAATGGGCCGGACCCCCTGAGTCTGGTGATCGGTGGGTCGAAACGGGCGGCACGCTCGGAATCGAATCAGGCTCAGGCTCAGGCGGGGCGCGACCCGTGAGCAGACCCAACATCCAGCTCGGCAGAGAGGGGGGCTTGAAGCACTTTCTCACCATCGACGGCTTCAGCCGCTCGCTGCTGACCGACATACTCGATACCGCAGAATCCTTCACCGGCGTCTCCGAACGCACGGTAAAGAAGGTGCCGCTGCTGCGGGGCAAGGTGATCTGCAACCTCTTCTTCGAAAACAGCACCCGCACCCGCACCACCTTCGAAGTGGCGGCCAAGCGTCTCTCCGCCGACGTGCTGAACCTCAACATCAGCACTTCGGCAACGGCCAAGGGGGAGAGCCTGCTCGACACCCTGCGAAACCTGGAGGCGATGCACGTCGACATGTTCGTGGTGCGCCACACCGACAGCGGGGCCGCCCACTTCATCGCCCAGCACGCCGACCCGCACGTCAGTGTGATCAACGCCGGTGACGGGCGCCACGCCCACCCTACCCAGGCGATGCTGGACATGTTCACCATTCGCCGCCACAAGGGGGAATTCACTGGACTGCGGGTGGCCATCGTGGGCGATGTGCTGCACTCCCGGGTGGCCCGCTCCCAGATCCTCGCCCTCAACACGCTGGGCACCTCCGAAGTGCGGGTGATCGCTCCCCGCACCCTGCTGCCAGCGGAGGTCAGGACCCTGGGCGTCCACGCCTTCCATGACCTGGAGCAGGGGATCCGGGACGTGGACGTGATCATCATGCTGCGGCTGCAGAAAGAGCGGATGCGGGGCGCCCTGCTACCCAGCGAACACGAGTACTTCCAGCTCTATGGCCTCACCGAGGAACGCCTCGGGGGCGCAAAGGCGGATGCCATCGTCATGCACCCGGGACCCATCAATCGGGGCGTGGAGATCGACTCCCAGGTAGCCGACGGACCCCGCTCGGTGATCCTGCAGCAGGTCAGCTTCGGAATCGCGGTGCGCATGGCCGTGATGTCCATGGCCCTGGGTAACCAGGCCCAGGGGGCGGTGCGATGAGCCAGCCACAGAACATCCTGATCCGAAACGGGCGCCTGATCGACCCCGCCAGTCATATCGATGAGACAGTGGACCTGCAGATCGCCGCCGGTAAGATCAGCGGCCTGGGGCGGATGCCCGCGGGATTCCGGCCCGACCTCACCATCGATGCCGACGGGCAGGTGGTCTGCCCGGGGCTGGTGGACCTGAGCGCCCGGCTGCGGGAGCCGGGACAGGAGCACAAGGCCACCCTGGAGAGCGAGACCGGAGCGGCGGCCAGCTCCGGTATCACCACGCTCTGTTGCCCCCCCGACACCAACCCGGTGATCGACACCCCGGCGATGGCCAGCCTGGTACGGAGACGGGCCCAGCGCATCGGCTACGCCCGGGTGCTGCCGGTGGGCGCCCTCACCCAGGAACTGGGGGGCGAGCAGCTGAGCGAGATGGCGGCCCTGCTGAAGGCCGGCTGCGTCGCCTTCAGCAACGTCGAACGCCCCCTTGGCAATACTCTGATCGAACGTCGGGCACTGGAGTATGCCACCACCTTCGATGCAACCGTCATTCTGCGCCCGGAGGACCGGCATCTGGCAGACAAGGGCTGTGCCCACGAAGGGCCGGTGGCGTCCCGCCTGGGCCTGCCCGGCATCCCGGCAGCGGCGGAGACGGTGGCCGTGGCCCGGGATCTGGCCCTGGCCCAGCAGACCGGTGGCCGGATCCACTTCCACGGGCTCTCCACCGGCGCCGCCGTGGCTATGCTGGCCCAGGCCCAGGGAGAGCGACTGCCGGTCACCGCCGACGTAGCGGCACACCAGCTGCACCTGACCGAGATGGACATCGAGGGCTTCGACAGCAACTGCCATGTGCACCCCCCATTGCGCAGCCTCTCCGACCGGGAACGGCTGCGGGAAGGGGTGAGAGGTGGCGTCATCGGTGCCATATGCTCCGATCATCAGCCCCACGAGGCAGACGCCAAGGCCGCCCCCTTCCCCTCCACGGCGCCTGGCATCTCGGCACTGGAGACACTGCTGCCATTGACCCTGAAGCTGGTCCAGGAGGGTGTCATCGACCTGCCCCGGGCCATCGCCCTGCTCACCAGCGGACCCGCGGAGATGCTGCAACTCCCCTACGGCCGGCTGAGCGTGGGCAGCAGCGCGGATGTCTGCATCTTCGACCCGGAGCGCCCCTGGGAACTGACGCCGGAGCGGATGCGCAGTGCCGGCCGCAACACCCCCTTTCTGGGCTGGGAGTTCATCGGCCGGGTGACTTGTACCCTGTTCGAGGGGAGGGTCGTTTTTGAAGAAGAGGTACTAGGTACTAGGTACTAGGACCGAGGGCCTAGGACCGAGGACCATCTCGTCACCCATGAGTTAAAATATACTCGCGCAAAGAAAACATTACAAAACTGCTGATTCCCACGCTCTGCGTGGGAATGCATGCGGTAACCCTCCTGCGTCGCGGAGAAAAACAACTTGCGAAACAGGTACCTGCTCAGAGTGTGGGCGCCCGTAAAAATCGGTTTTGATTTTCCTTTGCGCCTTTACGCGAGAAATTTCGTTTTAATCAAGGAAACCGAGACGTGACAGAGAGAGCCCATCGCGACACCATCTTTCCGGAGCAGGCGGAGATCCTCTCCCATCAGGCCCTGGCGGGTGAGCAATACCTGCTCCGGGTGCAGGCGCCCCTGTGCGCGGGCCATGCCCGGCCCGGCAGCTTCGCCCATATCCAGGTGGACCCGATGCGCCCGCTGCGCCGCCCCATCTCCATCATGCGTCGATCCGTCGACGCGGGGTGGGTGGAATTCCTCTATAAGGCTGTGGGTGAAGGGACCCGGCTGCTGGCCCGGCGGCAGCCGGGAGAGCCGCTGGATATCCTGGCACCCATCGGCCGGCCGTTCGAACTCCATCGGGAACGCCTCCGCCCGCTGCTGATCGGCGGCGGCGTCGGCATGCCCCCGATGCTGTTCCTGGCAGAGGAGAGCAAAGGCAGGCCGGCCTTCCATCCCCTGGTCATACTGGGTTCCGAGGTGCCGTTCCCGTTCCAGCCTCAGCCTTCGAAAATCCTGCTCCCCGGAATGCCCGACGGCGTCATCGCCGGCATGCCCCTGCTGGACGACTGGGGCATCCCCAACCGCCTGGCCAGCCTGCAGGGTTATGCCGGCTGCCACCCGGGGTACGTTACCGACCTGGCCCGCTCCTGGCTGGAAACCCTGGACCAGCAGGCCCGGGGTGAAGTGGAGATCTTCTCCTGCGGCCCCCGCCCGATGCTGGAGGCGGTAGCCCGGCTGGCCAGGGAATTCGACCTTCCCTGCCAGGTTTCGCTGGAGGAGTTCATGGCCTGTGGCGTGGGTGGCTGCGCCGGCTGTGTAGTGCCGGTGGAGACCTCCGCCGGCCAGATGATGAAACGGGTCTGCGTGGACGGCCCGGTGTTCGATGCGCGGCAGGT
>JAUXBK010000186.1 GCA_030619405.1 Sedimenticola sp.
CGGCTGTAACGTGCCGGCGGTGATGGCCACCCGCACCCTGGCGAACCTGCGGGAACGCAAACTCGCCATCCTGATGAACCCGTTCATGTCCTGTGGCGCCAGGCTGCCGGTCTATGCCCTGTTCGTTGCTGCCTTCTTTCCCAGTAACGGTCAGAACCTGGTGTTTCTGCTCTACCTGATCGGTATCACGGTGGCAGTCCTTACCGGCATGATCATGCGCCGCACCCTGCTCTCCGGCAGCAGCACGGGTTTCATGATGGAACTGCCGCCCTATCATCTGCCGACGATCAAGGGGGTGGCCCTGCGTACCTGGGACCGGGTCAAACTGTTCATCCGGGATGCGGGCAAGGTGATCGTCGTCATGGTGGTGGCGCTCAACCTGCTCAACTCCGTCGGTACCGATGGCTCCTTCGGCAATCAGGAGAGCGACAAGTCGGTACTGAGCGCCGCCGGTCAGGTTCTCACCCCGGTATTCGCCCCGCTGGGCATACACCAGGATAACTGGCCTGCCACAGTCGGTATCTTCACCGGGGTGCTGGCCAAAGAGGTGGTGGTGGGTACCCTGGATTCCCTCTATGGTCAGCTGGCCGCAGAGGCGGCGGGAAGGAGCGGTGAGGCGGTGCCTTTCGACCTCTGGTCCCGGCTGGAACAGGCAGCAGCCACTATCCCGGCCAACCTCTCAGCGCTGGCCGGGAGCGTGTTCGACCCGTTGAACCTGGATGTGGGGGAGGTGAGCGACCGGAATACTGCGGCGGCAGAGCAGGGGGTCAACAGCGGTATCTTTGGCGCCATGGCATCCCGTTTCGACGGTCAGGCCGGGGCCTTCGCCTATCTGCTGTTCATCCTGCTCTACTTCCCCTGCGTGGCCACCATCGGCGCTATCGTGCGCGAGGCGGGTGGTGCCTGGGCCGCCTTTGTCGCCAGCTGGACCACCGGCGTGGCCTACACCACGTCAGTCGGTTTCTATCAGCTCGCCACGTTCAACCAGCACCCGGGCAGCTCCACGGCCTGGATCATCGGTCTTGCCCTGTTTCTCGCGGCGGTGGTGACCGGCCTGCGGATCTGGAGCCGGCGTCCCGAGCAGAACAGTGAGCTGAGCAAGGTGGGCGTATGATCCTCTCGGACATCAAGCGCTACCTGATGCAGCGTGGACAGGCGAGCCTGACCGATATCGCGCTCCATTTCGATACCCCCCCGGAGGCGATCCGCGGCATGCTGGAGCAGTGGATGCGCAAGGGAAAGGTGCGACGGACGATGGCGACTGCCTCCTGCGGCAGCAGCTGTTCCAAGTGCGATCTGGCAACCACCGAGATCTACGAGTGGATCGGGAATGAGTCTGGCGCTCGCAGGCCCCTTACGTTTCCGGTTCGCTGTGAGCAGAAGCAGCCCTGATCACCCCTTCAGCTTGATTACCAGGCTGTCGATTCTATGCTGTTTCAGCCGACTGCGCAGCTGGTTTACCTTCTTCTGCGTGTAGGGGCCACTGCGTACCCGGTGGAAAGTACCACTGCCACTCACCCGCACCTTCTGGATCTCCGCCTGGATCCCCACCAGTGCCAGGCTTGCCTTCAGCCGATCCGCATCTGCATATTTTCGGAACGATCCCATCTGCAGCATATAGCGCCCTGAAGCAGCAGCAACGGGCTCCCTTTTGAGCTTGCCACGCTTCACTGGCGGGGGGGCTTTCTCTGGTTCCGGCTCCGGAACCACCACCTCCATCTCCGGCAGAATGGTATAAAAATCAAATCTTGGCTTGGGGGCGGCCGGCTCCTTCTTTCTGGCCGGTTGCTGTTTCGTTACACCCTGTTTCTGGTTCTGCGCCTGTGGTGGCGGGAGCGCTAACTGACCATCCGCCGGCAGCAGCTTCAACCAGGCCAGGCCACTGAAAAAGAGACCCACCAGCAACCCGCTCAGGAACCATACCCAACCCGGAACCTGTCGCTGCTGCTTGCGCGGGGCATTGGCCCGGCTCTTGTAATCCCGGGGCATCGACTACATCCGTTCCGGTGCCGAGACACCCAGGAGATTGAGCCCGTTGCGCAGCACCTGCTGTGCCACCAGGATCAGTTTGACCCTTGCATCCCGCAACGCCTCATCATCCACCAGAAACTGGTGGGCGTTGTAGTAAGTGTGAAAATCGTTCGCCAGCTCCCGTAGATAGTGGGTGAGCTGGTGGGGCTCCTCATTGAGCGCCGCTGCCTCCACCACCTCCTGGTAGCGGGAGAGCCGCATCAACAATGTGAGTTCGTGGTTCTCCACCAGCCGATCCAGGTTGGCTTCACCGGCGCTGGGTTCCACCGTCATCCCCTTCTCTGCTGCCTGGCGCAACACGCTGCTGATCCGGGCGTGGGCATACTGAACGTAGTAGACGGGGTTGTCACTGGACTGGGCCTTGGCCAAATCGAGATCGAAGTCCAGATGCTGTTCGCACTTGCGCATTACGTAGAAAAAGCGTGCTGCATCACGCCCCACCTCCTTGCGCAGCTCCCTCAGGGTGACGAACGAACCCGAGCGGGTGGACATCTGTACCTTCTCCCCTCCCCGATAGAGGTTGGCGAACTGCACCAGCAGAACATCCAGTTTCGAGGGATCGGCGCCCAGCGCCTCCAGAGCGGCCTTTACCCGAGGTACATAGCCGTGATGGTCCGCGCCCCAGACATCGATCACCCGATCGAACCCTCGCTCCAGCTTGTCCAGGTGGTAGGCAATATCCGAGGCGAAATAGGTTGTCTGGCCGTTTTCGCGCTCGATCACCCGGTCTTTCTCATCACCAAATGCGGTGGAGCGAAACCAGAGGGCGCCCTCTTTCTCGTAGAGATGCCTGGCGCTGCGCAGGCGCTCGATGGCCCGGTTGACGGCACCAGACTCGGTCAGGCTGCGTTCCGAGTACCACGCATCGTAGTTCACCCCGAACAGCCCCAGATCTTCCCGGATATCGTCCAGGATAGTGTTGAGGGCGAGTTCGAAGACGAAGCGGTAGCGGTTGTCGCCAAGCAGCTGTCGGGTCCGCTTGATCAGGGCATCGATGTGGCGCTCCTTGTCACCCCCCTGCGGCTCGTCTGCCGGCAGATCATCAAACAGCTGTTCAGTGCCAAATTTGTACCCATCACTATGCTCCCGGTGCAACGTAGCGGCGATATCCCAGACGTAGTCCCCCTTGTACCCGTTGCTGGGAAAAGGCAGATCTTCATCACACAGCTCGAGATAGCGCAACCAGACACTGGTCGCCAGGATATCCATCTGTCGGCCGGCGTCGTTGACGTAGTACTCCCGGTGCACATCGAAGCCCACTGCCTCGAGCAGGTCGGCCACCACCGCACCGTAGGCGGCACCCCGGCCGTGACCTACATGCAGGGGGCCTGTGGGGTTGGCGGAAACGAACTCTACCTGCACCCGCTTTCCACCCCCTAGTTCCGAGCGCCCGAAGCCGTGCCCCTGGTCCAGGATCTGCGGAATCAGTATGTGGTAGGCGCTGGGCAACAGATAGAAGTTGATGAAACCGGGCCCGGCGATCTCGACCTTCTTCACCAGCTCCCCTTCAGGCAGTGCCGCTACCAGCTTTTCCGCCAGTTCCCTCGGTCGGGTGCGCGCAACCTTGGCCAGCACCATGGCCACATTGCAGGCAAAGTCACCAAATCGGCTGTCCCGGGCCCGTTCGATCACAGGCTGTGGAATCCGCTCTGCGGGGATGACACCTTCGGCCGCCATCCGCTCCAGGGCCCGGGTTACCAATTGCTGAATCTGGTTCTTCATGTCTATCGGAACGCCTGGGTAAAGGTAGAGACGAACTGGTCGTACATCTCATCCGGCAGCTGGTTGATACCGGCCGCCGCCTTGCGCCCCCCACCGGTAGGAAACTGGCGACACAGCTGGTCGGCACCCTCTTTGAGCGCCAGCGGCGCCCGTACACTGACCACAAAGCCGCCATCCGGCAGATGGGTGAGCATGGCGTGGGCCCGGTCGGGCGCCGCCTGGGCCAACTGGTTGGCGAACACCCCGCTGACCCGGCGGGCCCAGGGATCGGCCGGCAACACATAGAGGGCGTGACGGTCGGTCTCAAGGATTGGCTGCAGGGCCTCAGCATTGGACATGTCACCCTGATAACCCGCCTGCAAACGGGCGAAGGCCGGGTCGGCGGCAATGAATTCCAAGGGATCCGCATAGGAGTGCAGGCCGCGGTACAGTTCGTCCGGCGGGAAGTGCAGGTCTGCCACAGTGGCACCATAACCGTTGTAGTTGAGGTAGATTCCCAGTTCCCGCAGCTGCATCAACTGCTCCTCGTTCAGCCCCAACGGATCTGCAGCCTTACGGGCCGAGCTGTCGAAGTTGTCACCAAAGGTGCCGACTACGGCCCAGGCGCGATGCGCCCCGCCCAGGTAGCGATCCACCAGCAGACTGGTTCCCACATCGGGCGTGGGCTCGATGTGAACATCGAGCCCCGCATGCTCCGGGATGTCGCCGGCAAAGTGGTGATCGAAGTAGCGGATACGGGCGCCCTTGTCCAGCAGGGCCTGCAGAGAATCCCGGTTCTTGTCCAGGGAGATATCCAGCACCGTGACCTGATCGCCCTCTCCGGCGTCCACCTGTTTCAGCAGGGAAATGTCCCGTTTGACCCCGGTAACCAGTACGCTCTCTTCCGGTTCCGCCAGGCGCAGCTGTTGCAGGGCGCAGATGCCGTCCGCATCCCCGTTGAACACATCATAATTCGCCATCTTCGATCACCTTGTTTAAGGAAAGGTACTAGGTACGAGGGTCTAGGTACTAGGAAAAGCAACCGCTAAGGATAATTGAAAGGGTCGAGGATTAAAAGCAGGACCTAGATCCTAGGTCCTGGTAGCCGTAGGGTGCGGTGAGGAACGAACCGCACCAATCCCCCAACCTGGCAGCCAACCCCGGTGCGGTTCGCAAGCTCACCGCACCCTACCAGCTGCCTTTATCCTTGGTCCTGTCTTTCCTGTTTTTCCTGCTTCTAAAGCATTTCCTGAGGATCCACATCGATCGACCAGCGGACCCGTCGGGCCGATTTGAGGGACTGAAACTCCGGTATCCAGCTCGAAAGCAGCATCTGCAGCTTGGCTCGCTCACTGGACTGGAGCAGCAGATGGGCGCGGTAGCGTCCTGCCCGGCGCTCCATTGGAGCGGGCACCGGCCCCCAGAGCTCAATACCGGGGCCGGCAATCTCTGCCGCTGTTCGCGCTGCCTGCTCCAGAAAATCCACCGGATCCTTCTCCTGCTGGGATTCGGCGCGCAGCAGCGCCTGGTAAGAGTAGGGTGGCAGCAGCGCCTCCCGCCGCTCACGGAGCGCGATCCGTGCAAACGCCCCGTAACCTTCCCGCAGCAGGGTCTGGAGTAAGGGGTGCTCCGGATGACGGGTCTGGATCACCACCCGCCCCGGTTTTTCCGC